>JAQTVQ010000001.1:45261-86163 GCA_028706715.1 Minisyncoccota bacterium
TTTTTTTACATTTAAAAGAACAACGACCTTTGCCGGATATTACAAAACTTTATGGCATCTTGTCAACTCACAGCCTCTTTTTTTAAATTAATTTATCAACTTTGACGCAACAGCCTTTTAAAAATATAATCAAATAATGGATCTGAAAAATTTGGCCGGCAAAAAAATAGTAATTTTAGGATTTGGCAAGGAAGGGCAAAGCTCTTTGAGTCTGCTCAAAAAGTTTTGCCGTAAAAATGATTTTATTATTGCCGACCAAATGGAAAAAAATATTTTCCAAAAAAAATTTTCCAAGCTGGCAGCCGATAAGAACATCCGTTTTTTTCTTGGAAAGAATTATCTAAACGCCGTAAAAGAAGGGGATATTATCGTTAAAACTCCGGGAATTCCCTTAATCAAAATAAAGCCATTTATCAAAAAAGGAACTAAGGTCGCCAGCCAAACCGAAATTTTTTTGGCCAACTGTCCGGGAATAACAATCGGGGTTACCGGAACCAAAGGAAAAAGCACAACAAGCTCTTTGATTTATAAAATTCTTAAAACCGGAGAAAAAAAAGTCCGGCTGATCGGAAACATAGGAAAGCCGGCTTTGTCTTTTTTGCCGAAAGCCAAGCCTGAAGATATTTTTGTTTATGAAATGTCCTGCCATCAGCTGGCCGAACTCAAACAAAGCCCCGAAATAGCTGTTTTTTTGAACTTGTATCCGGAACATTTGGATTATTATAAAAACTTTTCTTCTTATTCCAAGGCAAAATCAAACATTGCGCGCTGGCAAAATAAAAATAATTATTTAATCTACAACGCCGAAGACAAAGCAATTTCAAAAATAGCAAAAACCAGCCCGGCAAAAAAAATAAAAATTGATATTTCAGAAGCAAAAAATTTTATCGGAAAAGAAAAAACGGCTTTAATGGGAAATTTTAATTTATTCAATATCGCCGCCGCGATAGAAACAGCCAAAATATTCAAAATCCCAAAAGAAAAAACTTTGGAAGCTTTAAAAAAATTCAAACCTCTAGAACACCGCCTGGAAAAAGCGGGGACTTATTTTGGAATAACTTTTTACAACGACTCGCTTTCAACAATAGAGCAAAGCGCAATAGCGGCTTTGGAAGCCTTGGGCCCGAATGTTGAAACAATTATGCTCGGCGGTTTTGACAGGGGATTAACTTTTAAGAATTTAGCCGAAAAAATATTGGAGAGCAATCTTAAAAATTTGATTTTATTTCCGGAGACCGGACAGAAAATATGGGATGAAGTGAAAAAACAAACAAAAGGAAAAACGCCGCCTCAAGCCTTTTTTACCAACAATATGGCTGACGCAATTAAAATAGCTTATAAGAATACGAGCAAAAGAAAAATTTGCCTGATGTCTTGCGCTTCAACAAGCTTTAATTTATTCCGCGACTACCGAGAAAAAGGGGAGCTATTTAAAAAATACGCCAAAGAATTTAATCCCGCGAAAAAATCGGCGGCAAAAATCTTATGTCAAAAATAACCCTTTCTCAAAAATCTAGCCAGCCCGACTTTATTTTGGCCGGAACCTTGGTTTCTCTGCTTTTAATCGGCGTTTTGGTTTTGGCTACGGCATCCATACCTTATTCTTTGAAGATCGCCGGGAACCCTAACCATTTTTTGTTTAAACAATTAGCCAGCGGATTGATAGGATTAATCGCAGGCTTTATGGCTTACAAGCTTTCCCTGGAAAAAGTTAAAAAAACAGGCATATTCTTTTTCTTCGTTGCTCTTGTTTTGATGTTTTCCGTTTTTCTTCCCATTTGGGGGCAGGAAGCAAAAGGGGCGACGCGTTGGATAAATTTAGGTTTTTTTTCTTTCCAACCGTCGGAGCTGCTGAAAATAACTTCTATCCTTTATTTGGCTAATTTGGTGAGCAAGCTCAAAAAAAAATCTTTTTGGCCCTTTAGCGCTATTATTGCCGTAATAGCTTTCGTCCTTCTGCTGCAAAGCGATTTGAGCACCCTCGCCATTATCTGCGCTACGGGAGGAGTCATTTACTTTTGCGGACAAGCTCCTCTTAGAAATATTTTTTTAATGGGATTGGCAGGCCTTCTCTTTTTTGCTTCTTTTATCTTAATAGAGCCTTACAGGATGCAAAGAATAGAAAGTCTGTTCAACCATAACCAGGATGTTTTGGGGGCGGGCTATCATCCCCAGCAAGCCCTCATATCAATCGGCTCCGGAGAAATTACCGGCTCGGGACTGGGTCTAAGCGTGCAAAAATTCGGGTTTTTGCCGGAATCAATAAATGATTCCATCTTCGCAATTTATGCCGAAGAAACCGGATTTGCAGGATGTTTGCTTCTGTTGTTTTTGTTTCTCCTTTTTGCCCAAAGAGCTTTTTCAATCGCCAAAAAAGCTTCCGACCCTTCAAGTAAATTGATCGCCTGCGGAATCGGATTTTGGATAACGTCGCAAGCTTTCATTAATATGGGGTCTATGTCCGGCATTTTGCCGGTTACCGGAATCCCTTTGCCTTTCATCAGCGCCGGAGGATCTCATTTGATTGTTGAGCTAACGGCAATGGGAATGCTTTTAAATATTTCCAAAAACCTCTAGAATAAACGAGTAAGCAAATAAAAAACCACTAGAAAGAATATGCCAAAAATAGTTTTTACCGGCGGAGGAACGGGAGGCCATGTTTTTCCAATCATTGCCGTAGCGAGGGAAATGCAAAAAGAATCTTCAAACATTGAATATTTTTATGTCGGAGTTAAGGACGATTTTTCATCAATCTTTTTACCGCAAGAGGGGATTAAAACAAAATTCGTCCTTGGCGGAAAAATGAGAAGATATTTTAATTTTATCGCTTTTTTCCAAAATCTTTTAGATCTCTTTGTAAAAATTCCCATAGGATTTCTGCAATCTTTTTTTATTCTTTTTTTCTTGATGCCGGATGTCATCTTTAGTAAAGGGGGATATGGATCTTTGGGGACTGTGATTGCCGGGAGCATTTTGAGGATACCGATTTTTATGCACGAATCGGATATTTCGCCCGGACTGGCAAACAGAATTTGCAGTAATTTTTCTTCAAAAATTTTTATTTCTTTCCCTCCGAAAGAAACGGATTATTTCCCGCTTAAAAAAATGATTTATGTCGGCAATCCCGTTAGGGAAGAATTGCTTAGCGGAAACAAAGAATCCGCCAAACAGATTTTTAATTTGCAAACAGAAAAGCCTTTAGTCTTAATATTGGGCGGTTCGCAGGGCAGCGGACGGGTAAACGAGGTCTTGCTGGGAATTCTTCCTGAAATGGTTAAAGACTTTGAAATAATACATCAAGCCGGAGAAAAAAACTTAAAGCCGATTAAAGACGAAGCGGAAACATTCCTTTCTCCTGAAACTAAATCTTATTATCATCTGTTTTCTTTTTTAAGCGAAACCCAGCTAAGGCACGCTTACGCGGCATCGGACTTTATCGTTTCCCGCAGCGGATCCGGAGCAATTTTTGAAATCGCCGCGGCAGGCAAGCCAAGCCTTCTGATTCCATTGCCGAAGTCTGCCCAAAACCACCAAGTTCGCAACGCTTATAATTTTGCCAAAACAGGGGCCTGCATCGTTTTGGAAGAAAGCAATCTTACCCCGCATTTCTTTTTGGAAAAGATAAAAGACCTCTTTTCTTCCGGCCAAAACGAAAAAATGGCGGTAAAAGCCAAAGAGTTCTCAAAGCCAAAAGCCGCTAACAATATTTCCCAATTTCTGCTAGAATACTTGTAATAATCGGATGCCAAAATTGGAATTTTAAGCTTATGGCGGAAAAAGAACAAACAAACCGAACAAACATCAGAGTAAGATTTGCTCCTTCTCCAACGGGAGCTTTCCACTTGGGCAGCGCAAGAGCCGCTCTTTTTAACTATCTTTTTGCCAAAAGATACGGCGGAAAATTTATTTTACGCATAGAAGATACGGATGCGGAAAGATCAAAAAAAGAATGGGAGGAAAATATTTTTGAAAGTATGAAATGGCTCGGTATGGAATGG
Source organism: Minisyncoccota bacterium (assembly GCA_028706715.1). Lineage (GTDB taxonomy): Bacteria > Patescibacteriota > Minisyncoccia > Minisyncoccales > JAQTVQ01 > CAIMDX01. The sequence continues at coordinate 49,260 of JAQTVQ010000001.1, forward strand.
GACGAAGGACCAAATTTAAATTTTGAAAAAGACGGAAAAAAATATATTGGAGATTACGGCCCCTATCGCCAAAGCGAACGCAAAGAAATTTACGCAAGATATCTCAAGCAGCTGATAAAAGAAGAAAAAGCCTATTATTGCTTTTGCTCAAAAGAAGAGCTGGAATCTTACAAGCAATACGCGATGTCGCAAGGACTGCCTCCGGTTTACCCTAACAAATGCAGGGATCTTGACCCCAAAGAAGTCCAAAAAAAGCTTGAGGAAAAAAAGCCCTTCCTGATAAGGTTCAAATGTCCGAAAGGGAAAAAAATAATAGTGAAAGACGCTGTAAGAGGAGAAATAGAATTTGATTCAAGCTTGCTTGGAGATTTTTCCTTGTCCAAGGGCTTTGAGTTTCCCCTGTATAATTTCGTATGCGCTGTTGACGATTACGAAATGAACATTACCGACATAGTCAGGGGAGAGGACCATATTCCCAACACGCCGAAGCAAATTTTAATTCAAGAAGCTTTGGGCTTTCCCAAAATTCAGTATGCCCATTTGCCCTTGGTCTTGGGACAGGCAAGGCAAAAGCTTTCCAAAAGAGAAGGGGCTTTGCCTATCAGCGATTACAAGGATCAAGGATATCTGCCCGAAGCCCTGATTAATTTTATTGTTTTCTTGGGATGGAACCCGGGGAACGAAAAAGAAATATTTTCCTTGGAAAGCCTCGCTAAAGAATTCAGCATTGAAAAAGTTCAAAAATCCGGAGCGATATTCAATCCGCAGAAACTGGAATGGCTCAACGGCTTTTACATCAGAAAAAAAACTTTGAAAGAATTGGCGCGTCTTTGCGTCCCATATCTGGAGGAAAGGGGACTAATCAAAAGAAACGAAAAAATGATAAGGCCGAAAGACGAACTTCTTCCGGAAACATCTTATTTGGTTACCGAAACAAAAGAAAACATCTTTGACGACTACTTGGAAAAAGCCGTTTCTTTATACCAAGAAAGGATTAAAAAATTGTCAGAAATAGGGGACTTGGTTGATTTTCTTTTTGTAAAAGATTTGGACTATCCGGCTGAAATGCTCAAATGGAAAAAAATGGCCAGCAACCAAGAGCTGGAAGATTCGCTTAATAAATGCTTGAAGCTCTTATCATCAATAGAAGAAAAAAGCTTTAATAAAGAAATTCTTGAAAAACTGCTCTTAAGGGAAGCTGAAGAAATGCCGGACAGAGGATACTTGCTTTGGCCTTTGCGCGTTGCCCTAACGGGCAAGCAGGCTTCCGCCGGACCGATTGACATTGCGGCCGTTTTGGGAAAAGAAAAAACCGTTCAAAGAATAAAAGAGGCGATAGAAAAAGCAAGATCTATCGTTCAATAAATTTAATCAGCCTTAGTTTTTATTTGCTCGGCTATGGTTAAAAAAATATTATTAACTTTTTTACTGGCTGGATTATTTTTTGGCCTTCCGGCAAAAGGAGAAGATTTCTCCGAAGTCCAAGAAATAAAAAACGCAACCGATGCCGTGCAGGAATCTATAAAAAAAGACGCTTTGCCCGCTTGGCAACAATGTTTGGAAGATACAAAATATTTATTGGCTGAAATTAAAAATTTTATTATTGCAAAAATCAGTGTCATCCATCCCGACGAGATAGCTCAGGGGATAAAAGAAGAATTTTTTAGGGAGGTTCAAGAATTTAAAGAAAGCTTGCCCGAAACATTTAAGGGAGCGATTAAATGGTACGAAACTTTTAAGAAAAATTGGTTTTAAGAACAAGAAATATAGCTCTTTAACAGGGGGAATAAACGCGTCAGAGTATAGCGATACGGAAGCGGCGAAAGCCGAAGAATGGCGAATAAAGAAGCTTTTGGAGGCGGAGAATGACGAAAGTATGCAAAGTAAACCCACATTCCGACCTTGAGCCTTGGCAGATAGAAATATGTATTTCAAGGAACTGCCAATGGCTTGATAAGGAGATGATAGATTGGTCAAGTATTGGTGCTGTAAGCACGATAGAGAGATAAGCCGTAAGAAGGCTCAACGAAGCTGTATGCACTGGCAAAAGCGCAAAGACGAAATTTGCCCCGACTTGGGGGTTTTCAACGCAAGCTGAAGCCCCCTTCTATTTTTTTAAACGAAACGAATCGGCAACAGGGGAAAGGATTTGACAGGCCCTCAAGCCGGTTGTATTATATGTATAGTTTATGAGTATAATCACTCTAATGCTCATTATTATATATTGAAAATCCTAAAAAGGCCTATAATGTTCCACAAATGTTTCAAAAGGGGCTAAAAGTCCTCCCCCGAAGGCCAAACACTTCCCCGCGGAAATAAGCAAAATTTTTATTATTTTTACAAAAATTTTTTAAAATTATTTTTTTGTTATAAAATATATTTTGAAAGATATTTTTTCTTTAATGAAACGCCAATGAAACTTCCATCTTTCGCATCTCTTTATTTTTACGAATTTTCAATATAAGCCGCTTTAAGCTAATTTTATGCTCCAATACCTTGAGGACTTCCTCCTGCATATACAAACAAACAATTATTCGCCTGAAACATTGTATAACTACGAGCGGGACTTAAAAACCTTTGAAAATTTTCTTGATAACGAGATTAAAATATCTTTTGAAAAGGCCGATAAAAAGACCATTGAGCAATATAAGGCGTATTTAGTGTCGCGGGACCGCAAAACGGCCTCTAAGAAGCTTCCAGAGGGCAATTTATCGGCCGGTTCAATAAACAGGACATTATCAAGCCTGCGAGGTTATTTAAAGTATCTTATAAAAATGGATTATCCTGCTCCGGTGGCTCCCGATGCCATAGAGATGTTAAGGACTGAAAAAAAGCATGGACGAGTCGGGGAGCTCAAAGACATTGTAAGATTGATTGAACTCCCCTCTAGTTTTGAAAAAAATAAAAAAGTGGGGATTCGCAATCGCGCAATGCTGGAAATGGTTTTTTCAACCGGGATGAGAATTTCCGAACTGGTGAATATAAAAATTACGCAAATAGACGATACCGGACGAATATTTATTCGCGGGAAAGGAAAAAAAGAAAGATTTGTTTATCTGACCTCCAGAGCCTATGAATGGATAAAAAACTATCTCAAGGAAGCCCGCGGCGACGATCCGTCCCCTTATCTTTTTATTCCGAACAAAGGAAAAAATATTCACAAAAAAGACAAAAAAATCTCCCCTAACTATTTACAGGAAAGAATTAAAAAATATCGGACATATCTTCATCTAAACGTTCCAACATCGTGCCACTCAATCAGGCACGCCTTTGCCACTTATTTAGCTGAAAACGGAGCTAATCCGGCAGCCATACAAATACTCTTAGGACACGAGTCGTTAGACACGACCACGCGCTATGTCCACGCCTCGGATAAATACGCCGAAAAGAGCCACCACGATTTCCACCCTCTTAAAGACTAAAAAACGGGCTTCAGCCCGTTTTTTAGAATTTCCAATTTTATAATTTTAAATTGTAATTTTGATTTTTGATATTTACATTTTAAACTTCTTACGCTCCTTTTCTTCTTTCTCTATCGTTAAAATCGTTTATCGCCTCTTCAAGTTTTTCCGGGCCGAAATCAGGAAAAGTGATATCTGTAAAATACAGCTGGGAATATGCGCTGTCCCACATCATAAAACCGGCGGAGTTGTGCGGATCTTCTCCGGAGCCTGTTCTAATAATCAAATCTACGGGGGGCAAGTTTTTGGACCATAAATTCTGTTTGATCACTCCCCCGTCTATTTTTGAAATTTTTCCTTCTTTATATTGTTCGGCGATTTTTTTAACGCAATCTTCCATCTCGTCGGTGCCGTTATAAGCGACCATTACCGTTAAGAAATGTTTATTGTAATTTCCGGTTTTTTCAATAATTTTTTCCATAATTTCCTGCGTTGCTTTTGGAAAAATTTCTCGCCATCTTCCCAAGAAATTAACCCTTACTTCGTTTTCGTGAATTTGCTTGTTGTCCAAAGCCTTACGGAAAAACTCGTCAAAAATCTTCAACAAAAAAGAAACTTCCTGCTCGCTTCTCTTGGTTAAGTTGTCCCAGGAAGCGCACCAAACGGTAAAGCATTGCAAATCCATCTCCAAGGCTTTTTCCAAAAGCTTGGTTAGGGTTTTAGCTCCTTCTTGATGGCCTATCCATGGCAATAATCCTCTTTTTTTGGCCCAGCGGCGATTTCCGTCAGGAATAACCGCAACATGCTTGCAAATATTATTCTCCATAAACTTTTTCTTGAAATATAATAGGCTGTTTATCCTCCATTTTGGCGCTTAAATAGCCAAACGCAAAAGAAAGCAAAGCGATCAAAAAAACCGCTATAAATAATATTATATCCGATTGATATTCTTTGACAAATTCCTTTATTTTTGATAACATTTTGCTTGTTAAATTAATTTTTAGATTATACACCTATGGGTAAATCTTCAAGCGCGTCTACTATCGGACGCGACTCCAATCCAAAATATCTCGGAGTGAAGCGCTATGAAGGCCAAATCGTCAAAATTGGAGAAGTTTTGGTTAGACAAAGAGGCACAAAAGTAATTGCAGGAACAAACGTTAAAAGAGGCGCGGACGACACTTTATACGCTTTAACAGACGGAAAAGTCTATTTCACCACCAAAAGAAAAACCGGTTTTAACGGCACTCAAAGAAGAGTAAAAACCATCAATGTCGGAGAAAAACCGGTTAAAACGGTAAAAGCGAAAAAAACCGCAAAAACCGAAAAGAAATAGAAATCCTATCTTATCGGCTCAATTTCAAAAAACTTTCAGAGAAACCGCGACGCAAGTCACGGTTTTTCTTTTCCCGCCGAAGTTTTAACGAAGGCGGGTTCTACTCTCTATCGCCGCCCCCACGAATTCGCGGAACAGCGGGTGCGGGATTAACGGCCGGGATTTGAATTCCGGGTGGAATTGAACGGCCACGAAAAACGGATGATCTTTTAACTCTACAATTTCAACCAAGTCATTTTCAGGATTGATTCCGGCCAAAACAAGGCCTTTTTTTTCCAGGACAGGCCTATACTTGTTATTCAGCTCGTAGCGGTGGCGGTGGCGTTCGGAGATAGTTTTACCCTTATAGGCGTTAAAAGCTCTTGTATCGGCCTTTAAATCGCAATTATAGGCTCCTAAACGCATCGTTCCCCCATACTTCTTTTCTTTTATAAGATCTTTCTGTCCGGCCATCACATCAATAACCGGTTCTTGACAATTAGGGTCAAATTCAGTAGAGCTTGCATTTTTCAACCCGCAAACATTCCTAGCAAATTCTATGGTCGCCAGCTGCATTCCCAAACACAAACCAAAAAACGGAATTTTGTTTTCCCTTAAAAATTTGATGGCTTTTATCTTGCCTTCCGTTCCCCTGTTTCCAAAGCCGCCAGGAACTATGATACCGTCATATTGTTTCAGCTCTTCTAAATTTTTGGCATTTTCTTCGTATTTTTCAGCTGAAAGCCAAGTAATTTCCGGCGCTCGCTCATAATGCCAACAGGCGTGCTTAATGGACTCAATAACGGAAATATAGGAATCCATCAGGGTAAATTTTCCGCTTTCAAAATATTTGCCTACAATACCGATTTGAATCGGATCTGTTGATTTTTCTATCTTCTTGGTAAATTCTTCCCACATTGCCATTTCATTTTTTTTAGGATCCATTTCAAACTTCTCCAAAATGCGGTTTCCCAATTTGGCTTCGGCATAGACAACCGGAACTTCGTAAATTGATTTTGCGTCAACGGCCGAGATAACATCTTCAGGGGCGACATTGCAGAAAATTGAGAGTTTCCTCTTTCTAGGCTCGTCCAAAAGATGGCTGGAACGGGCCAAGATAATATCCGGCTGGATGCCCGCTTCGTTTAAAAGGCGCGAAGCCATTTGCGTCGGCTTTGTTTTCATCTCTCCAAGCATCCCGGGCACGGGAAGATAAGACACCAAAACAAAAACCACGCCTTTCGGGTTTTTCAATTTCAAAAGGCGCGCGGCTTCAAGGAATAAAAGATTTTGATATTCTCCGACTGTTCCTCCTATTTCAATAAGAATAAAATCCGCTCTTGTCTTTTCGGCCAGCGTTTCAATTTTATTGATAACTTCGTTGGGAATATCCGGAACCACTTCAACGCAGCGGCCGTTATATTCAAGATTTCTCTCTTTTTGAATAACGGTCTGGTAAACCCGGCCTGTAGTCAGATAATTGTCTTCCGTCAGGCTAAGATCCAAAAACCTTTCGTAATTGCCGACATCCTGATCGCATTCAAGACCGTCATCGGTAACAAAGACTTCTCCATGTTCCACCGGATTCATCGTTCCGGCATCAACGTTAATATAGGGATCTATCTTAATGGCGGACACTTTAAAACCCTTTGCTTTAAGGATTTTTCCTATTGACGCTGTTGATATTCCTTTCCCAATGCCCGACATCACTCCGCCGGCCACAAAAATATATTTAGCCATTATCCCAAGTCCAATGATAAAATTTTATTTTTCCTCCGCGGCAACGATAACTTTGATTTCCGCTTCCAAATTATGATCCAATTTTATTTTTAAAGGGTATTCCCCCTGTTCTTTAATAGGCTCGGCCAATTCTATTTGGCTCTTTTTAATTTTAAGTCCTATTTCGCCGACTTTATCGGCTATTTTTTGCGCGCTGATTGAAGAAAAAAGCTGTCCTTCTTCTCCGACCGGCACCTCAATAACAACTTCGTAACCGTCCAGCTTGGAAGCCGTTTCTTGAACCTGCTTCAATTGTTCTTCCGCCTCTTTCTCCATATTTTCTTTTTGGCTTTCCAGCCATTTTAGAGAACTTTCATCGGCTATTTTTACCAATTTTTTAGGGAGTAAAGAATTTCTGGCAAAGCCGTCCGCCACATCTTTAACGTCATACTTTTTCCCTAAATTTTCTATATCTTCTAAAAGTATTACTTTCATATTTTTAATCGCTGCCGGTATTAAATTTGGCGCGTTAGAATTATCTTTTTATTATTTTAGATTTTTGAAAAAATTATTTCAACAGCCTTATCCAATTGGGGATCTCTGTCATTTTCATAGTCCTCCGCCGTCATTTCCACTTCAATATCCGGTTTTATGCCATTGCCGTCTATCTGCTCTCCATTTGGAGTAAGCCAGTTGGCAATGGTTATTTTAATGCTGGACTTATCCTGCAAGCTGAATAACTGCTGAACCTTGCCTTTGCCAAAAGAAGTTTCCCCTATTATAACCGCATTTCTGTTATCGCGCAATGCCGCTGTTAAAATTTCCGAGGCCGAAGCGCTGCCTTGATTTATTAAAACAACTACCGGCTTTGAAGAAAAATTGGAAGGACCGAAAGATAAATAATCTTTAATCTTATAATCATCCCCTTCGCGAATTTCTTCTTTTAGAACAATCTCTCTGCTTTTTAAAAACCAGCCGGCGATATCTTGCGCCTGATCCAGCAATCCTCCGGGATTATTTCTTAAATCAATTATAATTCCTTGAGCGTCTTGGCTGATAATTTCCCTTGCCGCCTTTTGAAAGTCGCCGTAGACAACATCCGAAAATTGGAAAATCTTTAAATAAGCGGCCTTTTTCTTGCCTGATTCTTTAAAAGAAAGCTCCAAGCTGGGAACGGTTATGGTGTCTCTCACTATTGTAAAATCTTTAGTCTCTCCCCAGTCGTTTCGGTATATGGTCAAAACAACTTCAGTTCCCTTGGGTCCCTTGATTAAGGTTACGGCTTTGTCAACATTCATTCCGATGGTGGAAATGCCGTCCACTCCCAATATCTCGTCTCCGGCTAAAATACCGGCCCGCTTGGCGGGAGTATTTTCCAAGGGAGCCACGACTTTCAGTCTGTCGTCCCTGACTTCTATTTGAATTCCCACTCCTTCAAATTGCCCTGAAATGTCTTCTTTGAAACTCTTTGTTTCTTCAGGGTCAAAAAAAGAAGTGTAAGGATCTTCCAAGGACTCAACCATTCCCTTGGCCGCCCCATAAATTAATTTGTTCTTATCAATATCTTCCGGATTTACGAAGTGAGCTTCCAGCTGATGCAAAACATCGTTCAAATAAGAAAACTCAAGCTGTATTTTCGGAGAAGAAGGCTGATAAACGGATACCGCCTCCATTAGCGGCTCTTTCAAATAAAAACCGGCGGCAAAAGCCCCTAACAAGCTAAAAATTATTATAAAATATTTGTTCAGTTCTTCCGATTTTTTGGGTTCCTCCATAAAAAATCATTTATTTTTTCAACGCAACCTATGTAATATTGTGCCACAAGCCGTGGATATTGCAATAAACTCTAGCTTCCACTTTATCGGCTACCAAATTAAAGATAGCCTCCGGATTCTCGTCCGGCGTCAAGTATTTTCTATAAACCCTGCCGTCGGCTATCAATTCTATCCATTCAATATAATGATCCCCGTCCATAGGATGGATTATTTGGCCTACAGTTACCAATATTCCTTCTTTTTTCTTTTGGATTACGGGCACATGTTTTATAAAACCGTTGTCATTATGGTCTTTCGGCTTCAAAAGATCCATATTTTCTTCGCAGCAAACAGGATATCCATCTCCGCCGTAAACTACTTCCACGACATTTTTACAATGTTTGCATCTATATAATTGATTTACTAAACTCATTTTCCTTTGTTTCTAATTTTTATGCTTTTTTATGTTATAAGTATTATATCAAAAAACGCAAAGCCCCGTAAGTCTTTAACGGGGCTTAAATTGAAAGCAGACGATCATAGAGGCCTTTAACTTCTGAATAATTCTTTTCTAGATATTCTTGATTATATAAATAATCATAAAATAAATCTGCCAAAGCTTCCACATCGTCCATTCCAAAAATTCCGCAAGAATACATATCTTTTCCTTTTCCTGTTCTTTTTGGAATCATTTTTTCAAGATCGGCTCCGTCCAAATAGTAGTGCCCTATTTCATGGGAGAGAACAAATTTTCTTTGCTCTTTGTTCAATCTCTTTGAGACATACACTGCTTTGTCTTTTATATAAATGCATCCCAAGGCAGAATTTTTGTTGCCGCAAGCCGCTTTTACGTCTCCAACCAAATAAAAATTCAAATCTTCAACTCTTTTCGCTAAATCGGTGCTTCCGGGAAAAAAAGATAAAAACGAAACAACAAAAAACAAGAATATAAATGGAAATTTCATATATAAAAGGACTGAAATTAAAATTCTTCGCGACTCGGCCTGAAAGGCCCGAAGAATGCTTCTTTATATATTAAATTAATTTGCTTTTTTGTCAAAAAGCAAAACCCCCTAATTAAAGGGGGATTTCCGCAAAAAAGACTGCCTGCTTATCGCTTCAATCACTCTTATCCATAAAAATTTTACTTTCAGCTTCTCCACGTCTCTTCGGCTAAAACCGCATCCGCGCATCCAAACCGGATTAGGCCTTATGGGCTGCATAACAATAATTGACCCTCCGGGGGCTATTCTTGTATAGGGTTTAATTTCCGGTATTTTCACCGGAAGCCCCAATTGCCTTACTTTCGCCACACTTAAAGCATGAGCGGGATTTATAGCTGTTTTCACTTCCTCTTTGCGCAAAAGGATCCTCGCTTCTTTCAAATATATTTCGTTCATACATAATATGGCATTGGAAGGAAATATTTGCGGCGAAGCAGAAAAGCCAAAGTGCAGCATTGATAAAAATTCTTCTCCCAGTCTTCTTTTTTGCGTTTTTATTCCATCTATTAATTTATCCATTTTGACTCTGCCTAAATAGGCCTTATTCTAAAAGCCGGACTAGGGCTCCCTCTTATTTAGGCAAAAAACCGCTAAGACAAGCGGATTTTTAAAAGGACTTATTCTTCAAGAAAATTTTAAAACCAATCGGCAATAATGTAAAGCAAGACTTTTCCCCAATTCTTAAAAAGCAAAATTAAAAAAAACCGCTTAAATAAGATTGATTAAGCGGTTTTTAAGCTTTCGCTTTTGGCCTGGAAATCCGGCTTCTCAATTCACTTATCGCCTTTTCAGCCGATTTTTCATTATCATACATATCATTCATATCATCATACATTTTAGAACAAAAATAATCTCCGGATAAATCAACTTTCAAGGCTCTTCCACGCAGATAGTCAAAGTAGAATTCGTTTCTAAAGGGATCTTTTGCTCTAAAACATCCGTCGTCTCCTCTGCTATCAATAACAAACAAGGCGTCTTCTTCTGTCATTTTATCCTGTCTGTACATAAATATTCCCATTCCTTGAGGCCTTGCCCTGTTATACAAGGCAGCTAACACTTTTGCCTTGGACAACCCCTTGATTTTGACTGCGTGATCTAAAAAATCAATATTCTTTAAAAACATTTTTTTGGTTGATTCAGCTATTAGAAATAGCGCTGTCTTTGAAAAGCCCGACTCGCTTTTACGGACAGCATTTTAAGAAAAGAAAATCGCTCAAAATGCTGTCCGTAAAGACTGGGGAAATTTTTTATTTTAAAAAAACTGTTTTTCGGTATTATAAAATAAAAAAAAATAAAGTCAAATAAACGCAGTAATGTGTACGGACATATTGCACTTTTTTCGCTAAGCTGGGTGGGTATGAAAACCATGGCAAAAACTTACAGAGGCCCGGCTTCGGTAATCTGCACAGGTGGCACCTGTGCGAGTTTTTGCACAGGTGGCACCTGTGCAGATTTGAGGGGGTTGGGTTAATTGAAAAGCGCAGGTTCTTCTGCGCTTTTTGCGTCTTTGGGGCTTTCTATCTTTTGGGTATATATTATCACAGCTTAAAAGGCGAGCTGTCCAATCTAACCGCTATATCTAATCTTTTGGGCATACATTACACAGCTTTAACGGCTGTTACTCCCTGCAGGTATCAATTGAGTTATTTATGAGATATCCAAAGATTTAAGAAATTCTCTTCCATATCCGCTTTTCAAATATTTTTCCCTTTTCCTCTCTTCAATTATATCGCCAATTGCTTCTTTATAAACAATTTAAAATGGCCTTCTCGGTTTTGTTGATTTTGTCATCCCATTATTATGTTGCGATAATCTATCCTTTAGATTTTCAGAAATGCCGATATACAAAACTTTGTCTTTTATGCTCTTTAGAGCATAGACATACTACCTAACTTTAAGTTATACATTAGTGCCTCCAACAGGGCTCGAACCTGTAACTCACAGCTTAAAAGGCTGTTACTCTACCAATTGAGTTATGGAGGCTAAAATAAAAACGTTTCTCAAAATATATAAATGCTATCTAAATTTTAAAGGCTGTTACTCCCTGCAGGTATCAATTGAGTTATGGAGGCGAGAGGATGATGCTGCAACAATAATAAAAAATACCAAATTATGGCTAATTAATCAAGCCTTAAAACTTTAAAAAACGTTTTTCTAAATGCCTTCCTGGCGCAATTTTTCCAAAAGCTCTTTTTGCTTTTTGCTTAATTTTTTCGGCGTTTTTATTTCCAGCACAACATAAAGATTGCCCGATCCCCTGCTTGAAAAATGAGGAAGGCCTTTTCCGGAAACTCTTAAAATTTTGCCCGATTCGGTTCCTGCCGGAACTTTTAATACGATATTTTTCTTTTCCAGGGTAGGGACTTCCAGCTCGGCTCCAAGCGCGGCCTGCGAAAAAGATATCGGCAAAACAGCGTAAAGATCGTCTCCTTTGCGCTGGAAAACGGGATGGCTTTTTATAAAAATCCTAACATAAAGATCTCCCGATCCTCCCCCTCTCCGTCCGGCTCCTCCTTTGCCTTTTATCTTGATAATTTGATTGTTATCGGCTCCGGCGGGAACGTATATTTTAATTTCTTCTTCTCCTTTGATTCTGCCTTCCCCCTTGCAGACATTGCACGGCTTTTTAGGCTTATAGCCTTCTCCTTGGCATTCGGGACAAACAGTGTTTTGGGTAACCGATCCAAAAATAGTTTTTTTGATTTGCTGGACCTGTCCCGCGCCCCTGCACGAAAAGCATTCTTCAATCTCGCTGCCGGGTTCCGCTCCCGTGCCCTGGCATCGCGAACATTGGATAAGCTTGGGAAGAATTATTATTTTCTCTTTTCCTTCTAAAATATCTTCCAAGGAAGCTTCTATTTCTATTTGAATATCTTTTCCTCTTTTTAAATCTTTCTTGCTCCGAGCCCTCCTTGGAGATCCAAATCCGAACATTTCCTCAAAAAGGTCTCCTAAGTTTTCAAAGCCGGCTCCTTCAAAATTAAATCCGGGCATCCCTTGAAATCCTTGGAAATCAAAACCGCCTTGAGGGCCCCCTCCCGGCTGGGCGCCTTCAAAAACCCGGCCGAATTGGTCGTATTGAGCTCTTTTGTCTTTGTCGGACAGAACTTGGTAAGCTTCGTTTATTTCCTTGAATTTCTTTTCGTCGCCGCCTTTATCCGGATGATATTTGTGAGCCATTTTATAATAGGCTTTCTTAATATCTTCGGCTGAAGCATTCCGAGCAACCCCTAAAATTTTATAATAATCGTTCATAGAAAACTTTTTAATGACTCAATCTCTATTGAATTTTTAAACAAGAGAAGGCAATCTCACGGTTTAAAAATTGTATCATTAAAAATTATTTAAAAATTAAAAATTCCAAGCAGAGATGTTCCTCTGATATTAAGAATTGATCAAGCCGGCTTGGCTGATTAGAGTTTAGCCGTTCTTCTCCTTGTATTCTCCTTCTTCAGCTTGCGGGCCGTCTTCTTTCTTCTGCTCCGGCTGTTCGGTCTGCGGTTCCGGCTGCGGTCCTTGCTGCTGGTACATTTGAGCTCCGATTTTTTGGAGAGACTGGGAAAGATCCTCCGTCTTGGATTTGACTTCGTCTATATTATCACTGTCTTTAACCTTTTTCAATTCCTCAATCTTTTGCTCCGCTTCTTGTTTCAATTCAGCCGGAACTTTTTCTCCAAGATCTTTCAGCGTCTTTTCTCCCGTATAAATCATATTTTCCGCCAAATTTTTGGCTTCAATAGAGTCTTTGGTTTTTTGGTCCTGTTCCGCATACATTTCAGCGTCTTTCTTCATTCTTTCCACTTCTTCTTTGCTCAAGCCGATTGATCCTTGGACTTTGATGGATTGGGTTTTGCCGCTCGCTTTGTCTTTGGCGATTATGGTTAATATGCCGTTAGCGTCTATATCAAAATTAACTTCAATTTGCGGCATGCCGCGCGGAGCAGGAGGAATGCCGTCAAGAATAAATTTGCCCAATGAACGATTATCGTTTGCCATAGGCCTCTCTCCCTGCAAAATATTAATTTCCACCGAAGGCTGGCTGTCAACGGCCGTTGAAAAAATTTGGCTTTTGGCTGTCGGGATGGTGGTGTTTTTCGGGATAACAACAGTGTTAATTCCTCCGAGAGTTTCTATTCCCAAAGACAAAGGCAAGACGTCAAGAAGCAAAACGCTTTTAATGTCTCCTTCGGGAGTGCGTCCTTCGGAGCGAGCTTTAAGAATTTCCGCTTCAATGGCCGCTCCCATAGCCACAACTTCTTCCGGGTTAATGGATTGGTTGGGCTCTTTTCCAAAATACTCCTTAACGGCATTTTTAACCTGCGGGACAAGAGTGGTTCCTCCGACCAAGACTATCTCATTAATTTGGTCTTTGGAGAGCTTGGCTTCGCCTAAAGTTTTTTCAACTCTTTTAACGGATTGATCCACCAAATCACGGGTCATATTTTCAAATTCCGATTTGGTGATTTTAACGTCAAGATGCTTGGGTCCGGAAGCGTCGGCTGAAATAAACGGCAGGTTTATAGACGTTTGGCCGGCGGTTGAAAGCTCTATTTTTGCTTTTTCAGCCGCCTCTTTTAACCTTTGCAAAGCCAAATTATCCTTATCCAAATCAACTCCCTCGTTTTTCTTGAAATTTTCTATTATAAAATTCATTATTTTTTGGTCAAAGTCTTCCCCTCCCAAATGAGGTTCTCCTCCCGTTGCCAAAACTTCCACTGTATCGGGAGAGACATCCAAAACAGTCACGTCAAAAGTTCCTCCGCCGAAATCGTAAACCAAAACTTTTTCAGCATTTTTGCGGCCAAGCCCGTAAGCCAAAGCGGCGGCTGTCGGTTCATTGATAATTCTCAAAACGTTAAAGCCGGCGATCTCTCCCGCTGTTTGAGTCGCTTTTCTTTGGGAATCGTCAAAATTAGCCGGACAAGTAATAACCGCATCCGTAATTTTTCCGCCAAGCTTTTCTTCGGCATCCAATTTTACTTTCTGCAAAAGCATTGAAGCTATTTCAATGGGAGTGTGCCATTTTTCTCCCATCTTCACTTCCACTCCTCCATCTGCCCTTTCCTTGGATTCGTAAGGCATTCTTTTAACTTCTTTCTGCACTTCCGGATCGGAAAATTTACGGCCGATGAATCTTTTTGCCGCGAAAATCGTATCTTTCGGATTCGCGATAGCCTGCCTTTGGGCAGAAATTCCTATCAGCCTTTCCCCTGTTTTAGTAACAGCAGCGTAAGAAGGAGTCAGCTTTGAACCCTCGCGGTTATCCAAAGCTTTTGGTTCGCCGTTCATAATTACGGCCATTTTTGTAATTGAAGTTCCGAGATCTATTCCTAATACTTTCATAAAATATTTTAGCCGATTGGGCATTCGCTCCAAACAATTTTAATTTTTGAAACGCCAAGCCTCAATCAAACTTGATAATAAAGATTAACTGATTTATTTAAAAAACAATTTATAGTCTTATTATATAAATTATCACTCTCTAGTCAAGAGTGCTAATTTAGAGAAGTATGATAAATATGAAAACCGGCCTCTTTGGAAAGAGGCCGGAACAATCAAGAAATTATTTTTTATTATTTGATGTTTTCTTTTTCGCGAATCTGGTTTATCTTTTTGTCCAATATTCTTTGGCTGCGATAATTTCTGTTCTCTCTTCCCCTCAAAACCAGGCATTGGTCAAACTTGAACAAGGAATCTTTAAATAAAACTATCAAGCCGACGGCCAATAATCCGGGCAGGATAAGATAATCCATTAAGCTGTCTTTCCATCCTGTGGGTATCTCCGTTGCGGCTCCGGCAACAGCTTTTTTGTTAACCACAACCATAGCGGAATCAACGCTGGTGTTGGAACTGTTATAAGCGGTGCCGGTATTTGTTAAAGTGGTATATCCGAAATTGAAATTATCGGCAGAAGCAACAATGGCTTGAAATGTAACCGTTTTGGATGAATTAGGAGCTATTTCTCCGAGATAATATCCCGAAATAACATTTCCCGTTACGAGAGATCCGTCAACTTTTACATTATCGTAATAATTCAATCTGTAGGGCAAAGCATCTTTAACATATACTCCGGAAGCAACTGTGTTGCTGTTATTCGTAATTCTCAGATAAAAGTCCACCACTTCGCCGGGATAAGCTTCCGCTGAATTTGTCCAATTATATTCTCCTCTTGTGATGTTGCGAACCAGTTTGTTCAAAACAAGATTTCCGCCAGTGGTTGTTGACTTTATCACATTGACTTGGGCTGAAGCATAAGACTGCGAAACATTCGTGGCATAAGTATAGGCATAGTTGGTTAAAGTAGTGTTGCTGCTTCCAAAATAACTGTCGCTGTAAACAGTGGCGTCAAAAGTAATGGTTTTCGTGCTTCCGGAATTAATCGTCCCCAAATTGATGCCGCTGGCAAGGCTGCTGGCCGAATAGCCGTAATAAACGCCGTTTATATAGAGGTTTCCGCTGTAGCTCATATTGGACGGTAAAGTGTCCTTTAAGATAACGTTCTCCGCGGCTGTCTGTCCGCTGGAATAAATATCTATTTTATAAGATACTTTTTCTCCGGGGTTGGCATTGACTGAAGAACTCCAGTAAGTGCCGTCTGTCACATTTTTAACTGTTTTTGTAATGCTTAAATTGGAATTGCCGGAAGTGCCGGACAAAACAGCCTCAAAAACAAAGTGTCCTTGATCTTCGCATGTCCCGTCAATATCTCCCATATTGTATTCAACAGTTCCATAGCTCGGAGAAACATTTACATTTTGGGCAACAGTAGATTGATGCGGATACCAATAGCCGATAGTGTCAAAATTTAAATTAGCGGTTCCGCTATTAAGATAAATTACTGCCGTATCCGAAGCTGCAACGGCATTGTCGGCTGTAACATATCCGTTAACGGAAATTTGGCTTTGAGCCGCTGTTGGGAAATTAAGCCTGGCTTTTGTATTATGGGCGACAGATCCTTCTCCGGTATTGTGATAATAAATATCAAAAGCGATTCTGTCTCCGGGATTGGCGGTAACAGAGCTCTGCCACGTAGTATCTCCGCGAGTCCTGTTTTTAACTCTTAATGTCTCAAAGTCATTGCTGGCATTATTAAATTGAGGAGTTTGGGTTTGAGATGACCCGGAAATTACTCCTTCAAAAACCACATGGCCTCCATATTGGTCTCCTCCGGAAATTTGGCCGATATTAACCAAAATGCTGTTTGATTGCAAGAAAGAGACATTGACACTGTTAGCGCTGGTTTGATTGTTCGGATAAAATTTTGCGGTATTGTCAAAAGTAAAATTATAGCAATTGCTATTGCTGATAGTCACATATCCCAAACTATAAACATAGCTGGCATTGTCGGCATAAGCATAAGCCTTAAATCTCATTTGTCCTCCCTGGTTGTCTTCAAAGTCTAATCTTATTTTCGCATTTTGAGCAATTGTATCAGGAAGAGTGTTTTTATAATAAACATCAAAAGCAATCCTGTCTCCGGGATTGGCGGGAACGCTAGCTTGCCAAGTGGCAGTGCTTTGAGTTCTGTTCTTCAAGCCAAGAGTGCTGTAAAAAACAGCATTTGTTCCGGCTATTGCGGTATCAATAACAAAGGCTTGGCCGATTAGAACTAAGCCAAAAACCGCAATGCTGGCCTTTTTGAAAATTTGTTTGGTTTTACTATTCATAAATTTAGCCGCTTTGCTGATTTAGCAGACAAAGCCCTAATTTTTATTATATTTTTGTAATTTTTTATTTTTCATACTTTACATCTTTTACTTATTTTTGTCAAGGTCAAAATAAAAAGAAGACATGGCAATGTCTTCTTTTTTCCTAATGGATTACGGGGGGCTCCATCCTGATGAGCAAGTAGTGCAAGTAGTAACTACTGCTGAAGGAGCTGGTGCTGGAGGAAGCGGAGATGGAGGAACATAAACCGTTCCGCTTGAACCTTCTATTTCTACCGGCGTGCAATTTTGAGTGCACCCGGAAGAAACGGTCGGCACAGACGGAGGCGGCGGAGGAGCAATCACTTGTTGCGGCGCAGAAACCGGATCAGTCTGATTGTTAATAACAATGTTGTTATTAACAATTACTGTCGGTTGTTCACAGCTTCCGCTACAACAACCTGTGGCGCAAACAGGTTCTTGAATAATAACCTTTTGCTTGCACATAGAGTTTTCACACCCGTAAGGGCACGACTCTGTTGTTCGCCAAAATTCTTCCGCCTTGCAATAAGGCTGACCGCCAAACGGCTGGACGCAACTGCGAATAATCTTTTCTTTCCATTCCCGATAATTACCGCTACAGCGATAATAACTGGAACCGGAAAAATATTCAGTTCTCCCGCAGTCTTCAACAAGACCCTGGCGGATACCGTTAACATAATTCCATACATCACCGTTGTAACATTTCTTTTCTGTCACAGTGGCAACTACCCTTGCACGGCAAGAGCCATTGTCACAGTAGTATCCGGAAGCGCAATCCTGTCTTTGCCAAACTAGGCAGTTGCCTGATCTGACACAAACTTCCCTTTGGTCGCCGGTTAAACATCCGGCAACACACCTAGCCTGTCCCGCATAAGCACAGTTGCTTGTGCAAGAAGGAGGCTGGTAAGTTTGAACAGAAGCAACGACGCCGCAAGTGCCAACACTCTGGCAGTTAACCGTTTGGTTAGCAACAGTTTGATTTTCAACGGTTTGATTTTTAACCGTTGAATTTTCAACCCATTGGTTTTCCACTTCTTGGTTAGTTACAACTTGTTTTTCAACAAATTGCGTCTGAACGTTTGAAGTCTCAACGTTTTGAGTTGCGACCGTTTGCTCGGTGACCGTTTGTTTCTGAACTGTTTGGTTGGTCACTTCCATCTTCGCCACTTTTAGCGGTTTTGCTTCGTCTTGCAGTCTTTCTTCAATCTTCTCAACGGTCTTATCAGAGGTTTTGTCAACAATTTCGTTGACCACTTCTCCTAAACCGTTTAGCTGAGGACTGTCAGAAGTATTTCTATAAATGGCCCAAGCGAGGACCATGATGACAGCCAATACCACTAAAAGCCAGATCCAATTAGGCTTTTTTTCTTGAGCCATTTTTTTGCATTGCAACTTACGCTTTTGCGAATCATTGCAACGCTATTTTAATGCTTTCCTTTTTCGACTTTTTTTAAAAGATCTTACAAAGTTCGAAAATTATCATTATTGGCGGACTAGGCTCAATAATGATTTTTTAGCCTTTTTACGGCCAAAAAATCATTATCGAACAGCTTCAATGATAATTCTGCGGTTCCCTATATTCGGGGGCCAGCATGTGCTTAAGAATAACACATTTTCGTAATTTGTCAAGGACGGAACAAGCTCGTCTCCCGGATCAACCAAAAATTGCCTTATCACCGTATAAGCATATTGGCGGCCTTTAAAGTAAATAAAAATCTGATCATTTTTCTGTAATTCGTCCAAACGGTTAAAAATTCCGTAATAATTTACTTTTGGCCAATTAGTCGGGGCGGTATGGCCTAAAACTATAGTTGTCCCTTTCTCCGAAGGCAATTCGGAACTTGGATAAATCATCACTCCCTTTTTTAAAGAAGCCTCTATGTCCTCTACATCTTCGCTGGGACTGGTTGTCAAAGGAACCTCCACTCCTATTTTTTCAATAACCAGGCTGTCTTCTTTTTGGATTATCTTTGCGTTTTTCTCTTGTTCCCCGTCCGTGCTATTTTTTTCAGCTTGTTGGGACGGCTCAATCCCTTTTTCAGACATAAAATTCTTTCCGCTTTCAGAAAAAAAATCTTCGGCCGCGTTGGTTAAAAATTGGAAATTAACAGCCCATGAAATTTGGTTCCAATTTAAAGCAAAAAGCGCAATCAGATAAAAGACTGCGAAAAATTTAATATAACGCTTGTTGGCTTCAAAAAATTGCTTAATCATAATTTCCAAAAATTTATCCGATAATCAGATTGTGGGGTATGAACCGCAAAATAATTATTTTATCAAAAACCAGCAATATGCCGAAAACCATCATAAAAAAGGTGCCCTTAAGCATTAAATCCTTATGCTGGATTCTTATTTTGATAAATATATTCAGCATCATTCCAAGCATAACCGCCAGCAAGGAAAGAAAAGTCATTTTTTCAATTATTTTAAAATAGTCAACAGAAAAGAATTGCATCGCTTTTGTCCTCCAATCCGGTTTTATTTCTTGGACCCGGGTTAAAGGAGCGGCAGAAGCAACGCTTTTTTTATTTTCAGATTCAGTTGAGGACGGAGATTCGGATGAAAGAAAAGTTAAAGATTCTTCTTGGTTTTGATCGGATTCTTCTTCTTCGGGCAAGCTTGAACCGTTCAAATTTTGGCCGGCCGCCTCCAGGCCTAAAACAGCTTCTTTTTTCTCCTGCGTTGTTTGATCTGCAACGGCAAGAGGCGTTTTGGCTTCAACGGCAAGCTTGGCTTGTCCATTTTTTAGTTTGCTTCCGAACATCTGAACGACAACCGTAATCTCCTGGCCTTGATAATCTCCCGTGGCTATCCCGATGCCCATTTCTTCGTAGCCGGAATTAATTATATTGGCAAAATGGCTTGGAGACTCTTTCCACGCCTGCACCACTTCTTCCCCGTCAACAAATCCTATCGCCAAGTTCTCCCCGGCTTTTTGATAATCGTATCCGGCAAGCTTTATCCAATACCAAGGTGTTTTCCCCCGGGGGCTGTTATGGCTGAAGTAATCAAAATTCAGCATATCTTGGGCTTTAAGAGCAGCGGCCTGATCAAGAAGCGGATTGGATTTCAGGTCTTGCAATCCAAAATATTTTCTTTCTTGGTTGGTAAGATTAATTAGAGATCCTTTTGTGATGGAAGCAAAAAGAGAAGTTTGATAAAAACAAGTAAAAGCCGGCAGAACCGCGAATTTTGCGACCAGCAAAATGGCCAAATAATATATTAAAAAATTGCTGTCTAAAAATTTCGGTCGGAAATTATTCTCTTGGACGGGAATAAAAACAATTTTTAGTTTCAAAAAAATTTCTTTAATCATTATATTTTTATTATAATACTTTTATTGCTTTTTGTCAAACAAAAGCAAGGATGGTTTCCCTTGCTTTAAAAGTCTGTATTTTTATGCTAAAAGCCAAGCTAAATTTTTAAAACGCCTTTGATTATGACAGCTATCAGTTTAAAAATTTATCATTTATTTACTTGGCTATCCTTACCCTTGCCGGCCTGATTACTCGTCCTTGCAAAGTATAGCCTTTCTGCAGCTCTTCAATAACCGTTCCGGGTTCTTTGTCCGTTTCTTCCACCTCTTCAACCACTTCATGAAAATTAGGATCAAATTTTTCTTCAAGAGATTTTATTTCCTCAACGTCCTGCTTTTTTAAAAATTCCAAAAACTGGCTTTTAATTTGAAGCATCCCTTGCATATTGTTATCTTTCTTCGCCTCCGCGGACAAGATTTTTTCCGCCATATTAAAGCTGTCCAAAATCGGTAAAAGGCCGGAAACAAAATTCTCGGTGGAGTATCTTAGCATATCGGAAAAATTCCCCGCTTCTTCTTTTTTATAATTTAAAAAATCCGCTCTCGCCCTTTGCCAGCCGGCCAAATATTCCTCTTTTTGCTTTTGGCTTTCCTCCAGCTCTTTCTTCAATTCTTCAATATTTTCCCCTTCTTGCTGAAAATTAATTTCCTCTTTTTTGTTTTTTTCTTCCGCCATATCTTTTTAAATGTTTTCTAAAAATTTCTTGAAAGAATTTATTAAATTAATATTTTTCTCATAAGGCATTCTTTTGGGCCCTAAAATCGCCACAAATCCCGTTTTCCTGTCCGGAAAGGAAAATTTTGAAATAATAAGGCTAAAATCGCCAGCCTGCGGCAGAGGATTTTCCGCGCCTATTAAAATCTGCATTTCCTCCTGCCCGAAATCTCCTATTTTTTCTTCAACTTCATCGGCTATTTTGGCAAAACGCTCCGCATAGCCAAGGCTTTCAAACTCCGGCTCCCTAAAAATTCCGCTCCATCCTTCTTTAACCGCTATCTCTTCTTCCGGGAAATAAGCGCTTGCCAAGCTGGAAGTTTCTTGAGCTATTTTTTTTGCCATCAAACGGGTAAGCCTAAAAGAATCCTCTATTTGTTCTTCAAAATCCTTCCATACGTCCAAAAAATCTTCCTTTTCCCGATAAATTTTTTCCTTTAAAAGGCAGTCTACGAAAAAACGATAGCCCTTGTCGGTCGGCACGCGCCCGGCCGAAGTGTGCGGCTGGCTAAGATAGCCTTCATTGGCCAGTTTTTGCATTTCATTTCTAATGGTTGCGGGACAAACTCCGAATTGATATTTTTCATCCAAAAATTGCGAACTTACAGGTTCGGCTGAATCAATATATTCTTGGATTAACAAATTTAAAATTTGCTCCTGGCGGATTGATAGCATAATGTTTTTTAATCATAAAATCTTAGCACTCCTCTGTCAAGATTGCTAATTGGAGAGAAATCCTTTTTTGGAGACAGAAAGAATTCCTTTATATTTGCCCGGCTTGAAAATTAAAGCTAAAATAAATAAAAATAATCTTAATAAATTTTTTAATTTCCGCCTTTGAAAAATATGAACAGTAAATTTTTTTGGATTTTATTGTTTGCAGTAATGGCTCTCGCTTCTTTTGCCAGAATTTGGCAAATTGATTCAATTCCCCCCGGGCTTTGGCCGGATGAAGCCTTAAATGGAGTGCAAGCGATTTACGAACCCGGAAAAATCTTTTATCCCGAAAATCAAGGACGCGAAGGACTAATGATGCTTCTAAACTCTTTGTCTTTCCAATCCTTAGGCATTTCAATGTTTTCTTTCCGCTTAGTGCCGGCAATTATGGGGATCCTTACCGTTTTGGGAGTTTTTCTTCTCGCGTTTGAATTATTCAGAAAAAAATCACTGGCCCTTTTGGCTTCTTTTTTTGTCGCTGTTTCTTTTTGGCATATAAATTTCTCGCGCATCAACTTTAGAGCGATTATTATGCCTCTCGTTTTAAGCTTCAGTTTTTACTTTTTATTTTTGGGAATACGCAAAAAAAACTGGCAGCCTTTTTTACTGTCCGGCATTATTTTCGGAATCGGATTTTACACTTATACTCCTTTTCGGCTGGCGCCCGCCATTTTGTTTCTTGCTCTCTTTCTTTGGTGGCTTGCGGCTCGCAAAGAAGGAAGCGTCAAAAATTTTTTGCAAAAGTCTTTTTTAATGCTCTTGGCGGTATTTTTTACGGCTCTGCCGATAGGCCTTTATTTCCTTTTCGGACATATGCAAGATTTCTTTGGAAGAACCGGAGGAATTTCCGTTTTTTCCCAGCCGAATCCTTTTTTTGCTTTTCTTGAAAGCATGGCAAGACATTTGGCAATGTTTAATATCTACGGCGACCCGAATATGAGGCATAATTATTCCGGCGATCCGCAATTATTTTGGCCGGTCGGATTGCTCTTCCTGATTGGATTTTATCTTCTCTCTAAAAAAGGCTGGAAAGCCTTAAAAGAAAAGAAATGGATGGAGTGCCTGCCTTACGCAACTTTGTTTGTTTGGTTTTTTATAATGATTCTTCCCGGAGCTCTGACTTACGAAGGCCTGCCCCATTCTTTAAGGGTTATCGGCGTTGTCCCCGCAGTTTATATTATAGCCGCTCTCGGAGGAATTTTTGTTTTTGAAAAATTAAAGTCAAAAATCAAATCAAAAAAAATACTGGCCGCCATCGTCATTATCTTTTTAGCCTGTTCGGCTTTTTTCCCTTTATACCGCTATTTTTACCAATGGGGTCAAAATCCGGAGACCGAAAACGCTTTTTCTAAAGAACTTGTATTAATGGGAAATTATCTTAAAAACAGCCCTTTTGGATATGAAAAATACGTAATTATATACGGCGGAGATCTTCCCGTTCAAACTGTAAAAATGATTGCTCTTACCGGCAAAGGAAACGAAGGCGTCAAATATCTTTGGCCTCACAGCATAGACGGCATTAATACTAAAAATCCCGCTTTAATCTTGATGATGGAAAACAATCAAAACGATCTCCTCCGCTTGATTGAAAAATATCCCAATGGCGCTCTTCAAGTGGAAAATAAGCTTTGGATTTATAAAATTAATATAAATAATTTATAAAAAATATGACAAACCGCTTGGCTAATTTTTTAGCAGCCGGCCTTTTAACGATTATGGCCTGCCTGGCTTTTGCCAGTATTGCCAATGACACTTTAACTTTTGACGAAGTCGCCCATATCGGAGCCGGATACTCTTATTGGAATAACCAAGATTATCGCCTCAACCCGGAACATCCTCCGCTAATAAAAGATTTCGCCGGCCTGCCGCTGGCGGCTCTTAACCTTGATTTTCCGGATGAAAAATATTGGGAAGGCTCCGCTCCTTATCCCTGGTGGACCCAATTTGATTTCGGAAACCAGCTGCTTTATCACTCTGGAAACAATCCCGGCCAAATAATGCTTTTTTCGCGAATCGGGCCCATCTTGATATTGATTCTTTTGGCGGCTTTTCTTTATTTTTGGGCAAAAAAGCTTATGGGAACCGGTCCGGCTTTGTTTTTACTGGCAATTTTTTCTTTTTGTCCTAATTTTATGGCTCACGGCCGGCTCGTGACCACTGATGTCGGAGCGAGCTTCGGCGCTGTAATCGCTGCATATTTTTGGCTGGAATTTATCAAAAATCCAAAATGGAAAAATGTAGTTTTGGCAGGATTATTTTTTGGCATAGCAATGCTTATAAAATTTTCCTTAATCCTTCTGGTTCCCTTTTTTGCCGCAATCACCGTAATTTACTCTCTGTTAAAAGAAAAAAGCCTAAGGTCCTTATGCCGTTATCTGTTCCTTTCCGTCTGCGCGGGATTAATCGGTTTGGTTTTCGTCATCGGTCCGGTTTACGCTTTTCATATAGCAAAATATCCTTACGAAAAACAGCTGGACGACACAAAAACGGTTTTAGCTTCCACAAGCTTGCCCAAAGCAATGCAAGATATAAACATCTTTATGGCCGAACAGCCGGCTTTAAGGCCATGGGCTCAATATTTGCTTGGCCTGGAAATGGCGACTAATCGCACCGGAACGGGCAATACCACTTATTTTATGGGAACGGTATCAGCCGAAGGCAGAAAAGAATACTTTCCCATTCTTTTCCTCGCTAAAACCCCTTTGGCTTTCCTTATGATGGCTTTAATGGTCCTGGCCTGGATAGGATATTATTTTGTTAAAAACAATCCTTTTAAGAACTGTTTTTCAAGAATGAAAGATTGGATTTTGAATTATTTTGATTTTTTCGCAATGCTTGTCTTTTTGGCAATCTATTGGTTTACCAGTTTGGCCGGCAATTTAAATATCGGCTTGCGCCATATTTTGCCGACTTTCGCCTTTACTTACATTCTCGTTGTTTGGGGCTTGGTTAAATTATTAAAAAGCATCAAAAATGAAAAAAGCCGCAAAGCCGCAAAGCTTTTTATTTCCGCCCTTTTTGCTTGGCTTGCTTTTTCTTCTCTTTCGGTTTTTCCCCATTACTTAGCCTATTATAACGAACTGGCCGGAGGTCCCGATAACGGCTACAAAATAGCTGTTGACTCAAATCTTGACTGGGGACAGGATTTAAAACGATTAAAAATTTGGATGGAAGGAAACAACATCAATAGCATCTACCTTGATTATTTCGGCGGCGGAGATCCGGCATATTATCTAGAAGAAAAATATATCGGATGGAACAGCGATAAAGATTATTCCCAGCTGCCTAAAGGAAGCTATCTCGCCGTTTCGGCCAACCAAATGATGGGGCAAAGAGCAAAGGCCGCGCCGGATTATGACCAGCCCACGGACAAATACAATTGGCTTGACAGATACGAACCGCCTATAGCCAAAATCGGATACTCAATATTCGTATACCAAGTAAAATAAACCTCTTAAGCCGCGCAGGAATTCAAATCAAAAAATATGCAGATTTCTTCTGCATATTTTTTATGAAGTAAATTGTTATTTAATTATCGCTTGATTGCCAAAGCGCAGATCAATATATTCTGAAACGGTTGTTTTTTGGCTGGAAACTTTTTCTTTCAAAACGGCATTAAGCTTTTGCTCTTGCCATTCCAAGTCTTCTTGCGGATCAAAATATATTTCAAATCCTTTCTGCGTTTTTAAAACCAGCCTGTCTGAAAAGATGGAAAGCTTTACAGCCTTTTCAGCTTCCGGGCAACTATTTAAAAATTCTTTAAGGTTATTGCTCCAGGCTAGAAAATCTTTCTCTTTTGTCCCCATATCCGCAAGAAGATCCGATAAATTATCTTTTTCTTCTATCACCAATGGATCGTCGGGAATATCCGTATCCTGCCGGCCATAAGGTCTGAAAGAGAATCCCGTCTTATCAATCCAAAAACAGTCCCTTTTTTGATCCCAGTCTTCGCACTTAATCGCAAAAGGCTCCCTTTCTTTGACTTCAAGAGTCAAGCCGTTGGGAAAGCTTTTTGAAATGCTTAATTTTTCAACTTGGGGAAAAGATTCCAAGATAGACGCTGAATTGAAAACCGGAAGAAATATGCTGTTGGAGCTTATCTCTTTTCCGAAAACGTTAATTGAAAAATGGTATCTCTCAGATGCTGCTTTTTTGAGCTCTTCCGCTGAAACTGTTTTAATATTGCGAATTTCCATTTTTTCCAGCTGGAAATACGGAGAAAAATAGAAGAAATAGAAAGCGGCGGATAAAAGCCCTGCCGCCAAGAACCCGCAAAAACAAACCTTTTGCAAAAAGATTTTTTGTTTTCTTTTTCTTGTGCTTCTCTTTTTTTGGCGGATGCGCGTTTTAACTCTTTTTGCCATTCTATTATATTTTAATTACAAATTTCTTTTCTTTTTTCTTAAAACTTCAAAAATAAAAGTGGGCCAATAAAAAACGGAAAGAGGCAAATCTTTTGTTTTAACATATTCTTTTGTCTCCCCTCCGAATCCGATTTTAAAAAGGCTTAAACCGTACCAAGGATGATTTTTGTCTCTAATCGCCGTTTTTATGGACCCGTTTCGGCCCGTAATTTTCTTGAAAGGAGCTATACCCCAAAAATTGTAAGAACCGCATCCTCGGCGCTTGGCTTCTTTGATGGCCTCCCACTGCAGTAAATAAGAAACCGGCGCTTTTGAATGGCTTGAGCCGCTTTGGTGGTAAAAAGCTTTTCCTGACCAAAAAATAATCATAGCGGCTGAAACTATTTCTCCTTTATACTTTCCGAAAAAAAAGAGTATTTTATCGTCAGCCAAAAAAGACTCCATTTCCTTTCTCAAGTATGCCGAAGAAAACGGAACAAAACTTTGGCGCTTGGCTGTTTTTCTAAATATCGGCTCAAATTTTTCAAGATCTTTTATCTCCTTGCTTTGCGATATCTCTATGTCGTTGTCTTTTTCGGCCTGCCTGATAAGATAGCGTGTTGTTTTTCTCATCTGCGCCAGCAAATCCTCCTCTGTCTTCTTTAAATTAAGCTCCCAAGTAAATTCCGGATGCATATGAATGGGCGCGTCGCGGAAGCCCAAACCATCAAAAAACTTTTCATTCTCCGCATTTTTCTGCCAAATCGGCGCGATCCTGATAAAGCTGCAGCCCTCTTTCTTGGCAATATTTTTTAATTCTTTTACTAAAATTTCTAAAATTTTAGATTTTACCTGCCTGTCCGGCAGACAGGAATTGTCATTTTGATTTTTAATTTTTGCATTTTGAATTATCGTTGGTCCGTGCGGCAAGAATAAAAATTTTCCCCGCCGAGCCGATATTTTTATTGTTTGGGCGGCAGCAACCATTTTGTTATTCTCAAAAATTCCCAACCGGCAAATTTTATCTCCTAAAGACTTATTGAATTCCCCCCAATTAAAAGACTGCAAAAAAGTCTTTTCTTCGCAGCCGGCCAAAAAATTCTCCCATTGGCTCTTGTCGGTGATTTCTTTTATTTCCATTCCAAAAATTGTTTATTTGAAAGTGATTTCTTTTATTTTCTTCCAATTTGTTTCGTCAAAAACCGCAATGCCGTTTGCGCCGGCTACGTAAAGATAATTGTTCAAGTAAACCGCTCTTTTAACTTGGATGCCGGAAACGGCTTTTACCAATTTCAATTGGCCGCCGCCATAAGAAAAAACATATCCTCCTTTGCTCCCGGGCAGGAAAAATATTTGATTATTTTCGTCCTGCAGAAAAGCATGATGGTTCTCAACCGCTTCGGACCAATATTCGTCTAGAGTATATTTAGCCGTTTCTTTCGGGTTTTCGGCGTTGCTGACGTCAAATAAAGAAATTTTTACTTTAAAATCCTCTTTTCCTATTCCCAATATCTTACCGGAAGCCAAAGGATGCAGATAGGAAGAATATCCCGGAATTTCAAGCTGGCCGGCAATTTTTGGATTCTGCGGGCTGGAAAGATCCAAAACAGTCAAAGGATCGGTTTCCCTAAAAGTAACGATATATCCCCTGTCCTGTAAAAATCTTACGGCATAAATCGTTTCATCCTGCCATTCTTTGCTGATATCCAAAACTGATCCGATTTCTTCTAGCCCGCTATTTAAAATATAAACGTCGTTGGCCGTAGATCCTCCGCTGCTAAAAGACGAAAAACCCCACCAAAACCGGTTTTGGCCCGAAGTAACGGCAACTCTCAAATTTTCTTCGTATTCATCCAAAGAAAATTGGTTGAGCAAAGAGCCGGGCACTATTCCTGACGCTGATATTTCAAAATTGTCCAAGCCTATTTTAACAATGCCTGTTTTTTCTATTTCTCTTATTTTTTCTTTGTAGAAATCACCCATTCTGTTTTGAACCTCGTTTTCTATTCTCAATTGCTCGTCATCGTCAAGGCTCGCAAGATATTTTTCAAATATGATATTCAGTTCAATCATTTTTGACTGGCTGCTTATATCATATCCTTGTATTTTAACTATTTTTTCCAATACGCTCGCCGGAAAAAGGTCTTGGGCTTTTTGGATTAAAAACTGATAGAAGAAGTCTATGGGAGATTCGTTTTGGGAATAAGTAATATATATGTTTTCTCCGGACATATAAACGACAGAACTGCCGCTGGATCCAGTGAAAGAAATGTTTTTTTCAATCGTCCCGTTTTGAGGATTGATAATCATTGCGCTGTAAACGGAATCAATTTGAGAAGGAATTTCAGGATGGTAAATTTGGCTGCAGGCGATTGTTAAAGATTCTCCCTCTCCCCAAGTCAAAGGCTTTATCGGACAAGGATTGATTTCATTGATTACGCTTCGGGAAACCAAATAGACTTTACCGTTATAAAGCCTGGCTTCTTCCAAATAATTTTGTTTCTCCAGCTTTAAATCCCACAAGCTTTGAGGATTTTTCGGATCTTTAACGTTGTAAGCCGAGACGGAATTGTTTGAAAAAATCATTAAAGTTCCGTCCTGCAAAAGCAAGTTTCCATTCTTGGATATCTCTCCGTCCAAGAAAATATTTTCCGCCGGAAAAGCGTTTATCAGCCTGGTTTGGCCGTAAGACGGGTTATAAGGCATAGCAATGTCGTTGGTCGTCCCTTCCGCATACCGATAGTAAGAAGGCTCCGAGGAATAGTAGATTTCTTTTCCGTCCGTTTTGATAATATCCGGCTCGTCAATCCCAACTGTCTGGACATTTGTTTGGGAAACCCTTTGGGCTGAAGAAAACTGCGGAGCAACAGATTCCCCCATCCCGGATGCCGTCAAAGGAGAAGGCGCGCTTTCTTCTGCTGCGTCCAAGGTCTTGGCGTTCATTCCCAAATTAACTACCGAATAATAATCATTTAAGGAAGAAGAAAGCAAATAAGCCTTAAATTCTTCTTCTCCGGAAAATTTTTTAATGCCTTCCGCCTTTTGGCTGTCCCTGCTTTGGGCCGGATTATCCTCGGAAATCAGCGATCCTCCTTCGGACGAAAAACGGCTTATATTATTCTCCATCCTTTGGTTAAGAAAGAAAAAGACCGCTCCCAGGGCGAAAACGGCAAATACTATTAAAATTAAAATTCCTGTTTTTTCTCCAATTTTTTTGTCTTTACAATTTGAAAAGTCCATATGGAAATTTCCGAAAATTAACGGATAATATTAATTAATTATTTTGTTATTGGTATTTTACCAGCAATCCTTGAGTAAATCAAAAATGTAATTTTTAGCCTCCAGTTGTGTTTTCAAGTCGTTTTCCAGCTCCAACGCAATATATTTTGAAAAATATTCTTGTGGATAATTTTTCAAATAATCAAGTTCGGAAAAATCTTGAAGAAAATGGCATGCTATACGATCTTCTTGCGCCCGTTCATCAAAAAAAGGTTCTTTCCTTACGGCGCTGATATGATTGCACCCGACAACGGTAGAAGAAATCAGCTCGCAAAATTCTTTATACCTTTCGGGCTTTAAAATTCTGTCATTTTCCAAATGGCTGAAATCAATACAAAAACCGGCAAAAGTTTTTAAAATTTTTTCGCTTAAAGAAAATATAGTATTTTCTATGCAAATCAAGCCCCTGAAAGAGGATAAGTCAAAAAGCAAAGGCCGATGAATCGGAGAATGAATGTTAAAAACTTTTGTTTTGTATCTTTTAATCAAAAAATCAATCTCTTGCGGACTCATATCCGAACGCAAATGCACAAAAGGAATTTCTTCAATTTTGGTTTTTTCTAAAAGGTTATAGAGGTCTTGCCTTTGCAAGCTGTTCAAACAGGTCGGAAACAAAGCGGCTTTTTTAATTCCCAATTCGTCTATTTCTTCCACTTTGGAACGCCAAGAGCCGGAAATGCTGGTAATGGCAGGGAGAATATGCTCTCTTGAAATCATAAATCAATTAAAATTTTCGTTATAAGATTAGCTTTTTCCTCCGGCACATTGATATGTGTCGGCAAATTTATTATCTTTTTCGCAACTTCTTCGGCTTTTGGACAGGAACCTTTTTTGTAGCCGAAAATTTCCAAGCGAGTCAAAGGAGGCACAATCGGCGAGCCGGACCAGCCGTCATTAATATAAATATTGGCTTTTCTAAATTTTTCCGTTAACGCTTTTGGATTTGCGGCTAGAACAGGATATTTCATAAAAATGGGAAGTTTATCTTGTCCGTTTTTTACGGTAAATGGCAAAATAAATTTTTCGGAATTTGCCAATTTCTCCGTATAAATTTTAGCTATATTTTGGCGATGGCTATTGAATTGTTTTAATTTTTTAAATTGGTTTTGCGCCAAAACAGCCAAAGCGTTGGGCATCCGTTTTGGAAAATATCCGGGTAAAATTCCCTTGCCTTCATTTTTTGTAACCGCCTTGGAAAGGATGCCTGTGTTTATAAAAAAGCTTAAAAACGCTTTGCCCGCCTTCAAACAATCATAGAACGGCAGAACCAAATAATTCATAAGCACCGGATGCAGCAGCTGTTGGAGCGTCCATGCAGACGAAGGACAATCAATGCTGGCATAAAATTCGCCGATTTTTTTTGCAATGCCAGGATTACTTGTCGTTGCCATGCCTCCGTAGACGGAAGATATTATTTTATCCCGTCCAAAACTGAAAAATGCCGCATCTCCAAAAACGCCGCAAAGCTTATTATCGTATCTCGCGCCTAATGAATGGGCGCAGTCTTCTATTAAAAATAACTTGTTTTGTTGGCAAAAATCCTTGATCTCGGCCATGTCTGCCGGCCAGCCAAAAGTGTGCTGAACCATTACGGCTTTGGATCGCGGAGTTATCTTCTTTTTTAAATCTTCAAGAGACAAATTCAGAGTTGAGTCTATGTCAACAAAAACCGGCTTGGCGCCGACTTTCAAAATCGGATTGACAGCGGCATTACAAGTGAACGCCTGCATTAAAACCTCATCGCCGGATTTAATTTCCAACGCGCGCAAAATCGCTTCCAAGGAGCTGCGGCCGCTGTTAAACGAAAAAGCGTATTGAACGCCAAGATATTTTTTGAAGCTTTCTTCCAGTTCTTTAACGGTTTTGCCCTTTTGCCATTCTCTTGGATTGAATATCATTTTAAGAGCCAGTAAAACATCGTCTTTTTGGGTATTTGGCGACAGGGATACGGATATGGGTTTTCCTTTTATCATTATTTGACAATAGTTAGATAATATTCTATAAATATTTGAATCTTAAAGGTCGTTCTTTTAACTCTGAAAAGCAAATGGAAATAATATTTGTAACTCTTATCCTCGCTTTATCCTTCAGTGCTCTTTTCGCCATGCTGATGCAAAGAGGAAACAAAGAAAATAATTCAGCACTTGCAGTTTTCTTTCTGTCCATTCCTTTATGGATGGCAGCACTCTTTTTGTATTATTATCTGTCTCTGATCGTAAAATTGCTGATAGCGGGATAAATTTTACCAATAGGGCGCATCTTCGGATGCGCTCTATTTAATTTTCGCCAATATTTTCAAAACCCCTTCAGGCACCCTGCCTTCCAGCAAAACCGTATCCCCTCCTTGGGTTTCTTTTTTTATTATCTCAACAATCTTTTGCGGATCTTCCGAATAAATTATTTTATCAGGATTTAATCCTTTCTTCAAAGCTCCTGCTTTTATCTCTCTTAATCCGTCTCGCGAAGTAATAATCGCCAAGTCGCAGACTTCTCCGATTTTCTTTCCAATATCCTTATGGACTTGCTTAACGGCGGATCCCAGCTCAATCAAGCTCGGCATTACAACAATTTTTTTCCCAACCCATAAATTCAAATAATCCAAATCAGCCAAAACTCCTTCCGGATTGGCAGAGTAAGAAGAATCTATAATGTTCAATCCCTTGGGCGATTGTTTTACGGCGATGGGAGCAAAACTCGCGTCTATTTTTTGACAGGCTTTTTGTATTTCCGCCAAGCTCATTTTTAATTCTTTAGCCGCGGCTATGGCTGATAAAAGGTTGGAGACAATCGGCTTTCCTCCGGGCAAGCCGATTTCAAACTTGGCAAATTCTCCATCTCGCGAAAAAACCTCAAAAGAAACTTTGTCTTTTTTAATCGCAATATTTTCAGCCCAAACATCAGCCTCTTCTTTTACGGAATATTTTTTAATTTTTTTAACCTTGAATTTTCTGCAGCTAGCCTCTTTTTTTATAAATTCATTGTCTATGTTCAAAATGGCGGCGCCATTTTCCGGCAAGTTTTCTATGAGTTTAAATTTGGCTTTAACAATGTTTTCTTGGCTGCCGAAAGTGGCCGAATGCTGCTGGTTGATTTGAGTTAAAACGCCGATTTGAGGCTTGGCGATTTTGGTTAAAAGCTCTATCCCCTGTATGTTGTAACCTCCCATTTCACAGACAAAAATTTGATGCTCCGGCTTCAGCAGATTCAAAATCGTCCGAGAAATCCCCATTTCGGAATTTTGATTTTTAGGAGTGCGCGCAACTTTATATTTTTGAGACAAAATCACAGCCAAAAATTCTTTGGCAGAGCTCTTGCCGCAGCTTCCGGTAATGCCGACAACGATTAAATCTTTAAATCGGCTCCTCTTGGCTTTTGCTTTTACGATAATTCTATTGCGGAAAAATACGGTAATCGGCTGGAGGATTAAAATAACTCCGGAAACAAAAACAGGCATTAAAATATCAAGGATCAAAAGCCATTGCAGAAAAATAAAACTGCTGTGATGAATCAGAAAAAAAGAATAAAGAAAATAGAGCGCAAGTCCAAAAGAAAAAACGGACAGCATCATCGCTTTTCTAGTCCAAACCGGCTTCTTGGCCTTGTTTAGGGCCAACGCTGCTAACGCTTTTAAAGCTTCCGCGGCGTATAAGCCAAGCAACGCCAGCGACCACCAGGATAAAAATTTAAAAGCCGTCGCAGCGAAGAAAGCAGCGGCTAAAAATATTTTTAAAAGAAAGGCTTTGCTGGCAAAAATCTGGCGGCCTTTAACGGTTGAGAAATGGGCTATAAAACGGCTCAAGTGATAATCTTTAAGCTGCCACAGATAAAGCCAAAACAAAACAGCTTTAAGCTGTTTTGCCGTCCAAAAAAATGCTGATAAAGAAACTACTATGGCTAATATTTCCATGTTTCCATTTTAGCAGAAAAACGATTGAAAAAAAGCCCCAAATAATCCACTTATTTTTTAAAAATAAGACGGGGAATGCAATTTCCTTTCATCTCCGCCTTTCAAAAAGGTTTGCCTTTTCAAGGTTGGATAAATCTTCTGATTAAGCCTGCCAGTTTTTCCGGCTGCGCCAAATGCGGACTATGATTGGCTTCTTTAATAATTTCAAGCCGCGACCCTTTAATAAGCTTCTGCGCCGCAAAAGCGTCTTGCAGCGGAGTTGATTTGTCTTTTTCTCCCCAAAGAATAAACGTTGGCGTTTTAATTTGAGCCAGATAGCCGCTTAGATCTTCATTTATGATGTTCTTGAAAGTCTCTTTCATAACGCCGGTTGCCCGGCTGTAATCGCGCGCGCCGGCAAAACGGTAAATAAGGCGGCGAGCCAAAGGATAAAGACTTTCGCCCACTAACGGTATTTTTTTAAAAGCCAAGCCTAATTTAGCAAGACCGGAGGCGATCTTTTGCCGCCAGTTTAATCTTTTTTTTGAACGGAAAATAGCCGCACCGGTCAAGATTAAAGCTTTAATTTTTTGCGGATTATCGGCGCTGAACTTGGCAGACAGGCCTCCTCCAAAAGAATGTCCGAGCAAATAAAAATTTTCAAGGCCGATTTTTCCGACAAAATCCGACAGAAACGCCGAATAATTATCAATATTCCATATAAAAGGAGGAACAGAGCTTTTGCCAAAACCCGGCAGATCTAAAGAAATTACTTGAAAATCATTCGCTAAAATCTCTTGAACTTTTTGCCAGGAATCGGACGAGCCTCCCCAACCATGCAAAATTAAAAGAGGTTCGCCCTGTCCGGCAATTTTATAATTGATATCAATGCCGCTAATAACAATTTTTTCTTCTTTCATTTATGACTGCTTTTTGATAACCGTAAATGGAAGATATTTGTGCAAAACCTCCGGCACTAAAATGGAACCGTCCGCTTGCTGGCAATTTTCAATAATGGCAATAATAATCCTGCCGATGGCAAAAGCCGTTCCGTTAAGAGTGTGGACAAAATTCATTTTTCCGTTTTTGTCTTGATAGCGTATGTTCAAACGGCGCGATTGAAAATCTGTGCAGTTTGAAGTTGAATGGGTCTCGCGGTATTTATTCTCGCTTGGAACCCAGGCTTCAATATCATATTTTGCCGCAGCCGGCCGGCCCAAATCTCCAGTACAAATTTTTAAAACTTGATAAGGTATTTTTAAGGCTTGCATTAATTCTTCTTCCAGTCCAAGCAATAATTCGTGTTCGGCTTTTGAGTCTTCCGGCCTGGCAAACGAAAACATTTCCAGCTTGTCAAATTGGTGGACTCTTAATATTCCCTTCGTGTCTTTGCCGTAAGAGCCGGCCTCTCTGCGAAAGCAAGTGGAAAAACCGAGATATCTTCTAGGCAGTTCCGAATCTTTAAAAACTTCGTCCGCATGCATCGCTCCCAAAGGCTGTTCCGCAGTGGCTATTAAATACTGGTTGTCCTGCTGAAGATAATAAGCTTCGGGATCTCCTTCCAGTTTTTCCAAAAAACCCATTCCCAAGGCCATTTCCGGCTTGATCATAACCGGAGGGATAATCGGCTGGAATCCCTTTTTTGTAGTAATGTCAAAAACCAGCCTGACAATGGCGAATTCAAGCCAGGCCGCCTCGTTTTTGATAAAACCGAACCTGCTCCCCGAAATTTTTGCCGCACGCTTAACATCAATAAGGTCCAATTCTTCGGCGATAGACAAGTAATCTTTTGATTCAAAATCAAATTTTGTTTTTTCCCCCACTTGTTTTATGCTTACATTTTCAGAGTCGTCTTTCCCTACCGGCACGTCTTCAAAAGGAATATTCGGGATAGAAAGCATTATTTCATCAAACTCTTCTTCCATTTCTTTGGCCTTT
Organism: Minisyncoccota bacterium; assembly: GCA_028706715.1. Taxonomy (GTDB): domain Bacteria; phylum Patescibacteriota; class Minisyncoccia; order Minisyncoccales; family JAQTVQ01; genus CAIMDX01. The sequence continues at coordinate 84,335 of JAQTVQ010000001.1, forward strand.
TTTTCCAGTTCTCCAACATGCTGGTCCAAGGCTTTCATGGCATTTATGATATTCTCCCTTTCCGATTGATCTTTCGCCTGCGGTATCGCTTTGGAAGCTTTATTTTTTTCAGCGGCAATTGCCTCCAGCTCTTGCTGGATTTTAATTTTTTTTTGGTCTATCTCCAAAAGCTTGTCAACGTCGCAGTGGTAGTTTTTCTTTTTGCACCCCTCTTTTACCGCTTCGGGATTTTGACGGATAAATTTAATATCTAACATAGTCCGAATTTACAATTTTTAATTTTCCCGCCCTTGCGGGATTTTCAGTTTGATAATTGTAGTATGAGTTGAATTTTTATCTGTTTAAAAACAGAATTTTTATTTCTTTTCTTCCCGCCCGCGGGCGGAGGATTTTTTAGATGATTTTAACTCGCGAGGCCTCATGGTCGGGAATAAAATAATTTCCCTCAAGCTGTTTGAGTCTGTCAATAATGACATTAAGCGGTCTATGCCCATGCCGAAACCGCCGGCCGGAGGCATGCCGTATTCCATGGCTTCCAAAAATTCCTGGTCGGATCTTTGGGCTTCTTCAAATCCTCCTTTGAATAATTTTTCCTGTTCCTGAAAACGGGCCCTTTGTTCTATCGGATCGTTTAATTCCGAAAAAGCGTTAACCACTTCCATCCCGGCAATAACAAGCTGAAAATTAGCCAGTCTTTGAGGGTTATTCTCGGTCTGCTTGGCCAGTGGCTGGAATCCTTTCGGATAATGCAAAAGAAAAACGGGATTGACCAATTTCGGACGGCAGAGTTTTTTATAAATTTCATCGGCAATAGCCGGCTTGTCCGATCCTTCAGGAACATCAACGCCGAGTTTTTTGGCTTTATCCGCCAGCCCCTTTTCGTTTGTTTCGTCGTAATTTATATCCGCATATTTTGAAAGCAGATCGGTATATTCAATTCTTTGCCATGGAGTTTTAAGGTCAATTTCCTGTCCTTGATAAACAATCTTTTCTTCATTAAAAAACTTTTTGGCTATCGCGCAGATCATTTTTTCCGTCATTTTCATTATTTGTCTGTAATCGGCGTAAGCCCAATAGAATTCCATCATTGTAAAGTCCGGATTGTGATGTTTGTCAATTCCTTCGTTGCGGAAGCATTTTCCTATTTCAAAGATTTTTTCAAATCCGCCGATAAGCAGCCTTTTTAAGTAAAGTTCCGGAGAGATCCTTAAATAAACATCCATGTCCAAGGCATTGAGATGCGTCTTGAAAGGGCGAGCTTTGGCTCCGCCGTAAAGAACCTGCAGGATAGGCGTTTCCACTTCCAAAAATCCTTCTTTATCCATAAAATTTCTAATTTCCCTTATAATCCTAAAACGCAGTTCAAATTTCTTTTTGACATCGTCGTTGAAAACAAGATCTAAATATCTTTTTCGGTATCTTTCTTCCACGTCGGTCAATCCGTGCCATTTTTCGGGCAAAGGCCTTAATGATTTTGCCAGCATTTTAAAATCAGAGGCTTCAATGGTTTTTTCGCCTTTTTTGGTTGTAAATAAAATTCCCTTGATTTCAATAAAATCGCCCATGTCAAAATTATCGGCAAAAAATTCAAAACCCTTGGGCCCCACTTTTGTTTTGATAAAGACCGCTTGAAATTTGTCCGTGCCGTCGTCTATATCAACAAAAGCCAAGCCTCCATGCGGACGCAAAGATTTTATTCTTCCGGCAACGACAATTTCCTCTTGGCTTTCCGCCAATCGGTCAAATTGTTCTTTGGCTTCTGCCAAAGAATGTGTTCTTTTTGATGTTTCAGGATATGGATTAAGCCCGCTTCTTTTGACAGTCTCAAG
>JAQTVQ010000024.1 GCA_028706715.1 Minisyncoccota bacterium
AATTAAGCCACGTGATCCACCGCTTGTGTAGGTCCCCGTCTATTCCTTTGAGTTTTAGCCTTGCGGCCGTACTTCCCAGGCGGAACACTTAACGCGTTAGCTTCGCCACTGCAAGGGTCGACACTTGCAATAGCTAGTGTTCATCGTTTAGGGTGTGGACTACAAGGGTATCTAATCCTTTTCGCTACCCACACTTTCGTCCCTCAGCGTCAGGATCGCCCCAGTTGACTGCCTTCGCATTTGGTATTCCACTTGATATCAACGGATTCCACCCCTCCACCAAGTGTTCTATCAACCTCTAACGTCCTCTATTCTGCTAGTTTTTCCTGCAGCTTTCAGGTTGAGCCCGAAAGATTTAACAGAAAACTTAACAAAACGCCTACGGACCCTTTACGCCCAATAAATCCGGATAACGCTCGGGGCACTCGTATTACCGCTACTGCTGGCACGAGTTTAGTCACCCCTTATTCTTAAGGTACTCTCATCCCGAAGGATTGCTCCCTTAAAAAAGTTTTTTACATTCCGAAGAACTTCTTCAAACACGCGGCGTCGCTGGATCAGGGTTTCCCCCATTGTCCAATATTCTCGACTGCTGCCTCCCGTAGGAGTAGGGCCCGTGTCTCAGTGCCCTTGTTGGCGGACAAGCTCTCACTCCGCCTACCCGTCATAGCCTTGGTAAGCCATTACCTTACCAACTAGCTGATGGGACGCAGACTGCTTCCTAAGCGCCTTGCGGCTTTAATCGCTTTAAGGGCGATACCATCGGATATTATCCCATCTTTCGATGGGCTATCTCCGTCTTAGGAGTACATATCTACGCGTTACTAACCCGTTTGCCGCTATACCTACAATTGATATAATCTCAAATAGATATCGCACGACTTGCATGCCTTATCCACGCCGCCAGCGTTCATCCTGAGCCAGGATCAAACTCTCAAAAAAAATAATAACGAGACAACTCTAAAAAATTGTCTAATAAACCTCACTTAATTTATTGTGTTTTATGGTTCGTAATGGTTAAATTAATAACCACTCTTTATTTATTTTTCAAGCTGCTTTCCGTTATGGCCTATATGCGCAGAAAGAAAAAATCAGGTGGCCCTGATCTTGTTCTTTGCTTCAGCGCACTTTCTTTGCTTCAGACTACAACAATAAAAATTTAGTTGTTTTCTTGGCCATATTTTTTCAAAGTATACTATTATTTCTTACTCTTTTATTTTTCCCCTGTCAAGAGTTTTTTGGCGCATCCGTTCCCGTTTCTTATTCTAGAATTTCCGCTTCTCCTTTTTTAAGGCAAAAGCAATGCTGCCAGTCCGAGAAAAGCCAAAAATCCCAAGACATCGGTTGCGGTCGTAATAAATATAGTGGCGGAAGAAGCCGGATCTTTTCCCAGTTTTTTCATAACCAAAGGTATGAATGTTCCGAAGAAACTGGCAACTATCAAATTTATCACCATAGCCAAGGCTAAAATAATCGCGATTATAGCATCTTGATTAAGGACAAAAACCATGCCGGCAACAATAATTCCGTTTATCGCGCCGTTAATCGCTCCGGCTGTAAGTTCTTTCTTAAGCATATACGATGGAAATCCCAAGCCTATCTGTTTGAGAGATATTCCCCTAACCATAACCGCCATCGTCTGCGTAGCGGCGTTTCCTCCCATCCCGGCGATTATAGGCATATAAACGGCCAAAAGAACATATTTTGATATTGTTGAGTCAAAAAGACTGACAACAAAAGAGGCCAAAAAGGCGGTTCCCAAGTTAAGAATCAGCCATTTGTAACGGGATTTTATTTTTGTTCTTGTTCCGTCAAGAACGCTCTCCTCTTTGGCAACGCCGGCAAAATTATATAAAGATGCGGCTTCCTGTTCTTGCAATATCCGCAAGACATCATCGGAATAAATTATTCCCAAGACCTGGCCCGTTTCTCCCAATACGGCCATTTTCGCATGCGGATAATTGCGGAATAACTCAATTGCTTCGTCTTGAGAAGCGAAATATGGAATAGTGTTAATCTTTTTTACGTATTTTTTCGCCTTATCTTTGGGAAAAGCAAAGCCAAGCTCATGCCCGGGAAGATAGCCCAACAGTTCTCCTTCTTCTTTAAGGACTATAATTGTTGGAAGCCTTCCCGTCCTCTTCTCGTGAATTTTAAATTGTTTCGCAACTTCCCCGATATTATCATTTTCGCTAACTTGGATATAATCAATGTCCATCAAACCAGCCGCTGTTTCGGGGTCAAATCTTATCAGCCTTTCAACCGATTTTTTAATTTCGTCGTTCATTATTTTTAAGAGCTGCTTTTGTCTTTCTTCTGAAAAAAGCTGAAGAATATCGGTAGCTTCGTCCGGATCCAAATGTTCAAGTATGGCGGCTATCTCTTCGTCCGGAATAGCGGAAAGAAGATTGTAAGTAATATATTTGCTTAAGGCCATGCATACCTGCGCCCTCTGCCCCAAAGGAAGGTTCCTAAAAACTTCCGAACGCTCCTCCGGTCTTTGCCTGATCTTGCTGACAATGGCTTGAAAATTATCCGGCTTCATTTTCATAGGCTTTTTTATTTCCTAATATATTATAGCTAAAAGCACTCCAATAAAAAGTCAGGAATCATTCGGACTATCGTTTCAAGAACTGTCCGGAAAATTCCTTTTATTTTTAAAACCGAGTCCTTGAGATCCAATCTATCGGCTAAAGATGTGATAGAAAATCAAATTACCTTTAATAGCTGGAGCCGAAGAGAGGAGTTGAACCCCCAACCTACTGTTTACAAAACAGTTGCTCTGCCATTGAGCTACTTCGGCATAATCAACATTTTTAAAAATACCCGGCAATACGCTTAGCGGAAAAACTGAAAAGATAATTTTCTAAAAATTAAAATAAAGTTCTAAAGAGTCTCTTTCTTTTTCGGTTTTTTGGACAATCTTTTTTTTGGAGCGGATCCTTTGCGGTTTTTTTTAGGAGAGATGGAGGTTTTTATTTCCTGCCAATAGTTATCGCCTTTCTCTATATTTGAAGCCTTGTCCGGGTTTTCTGTTTTTTCTTTTTTCTCGGAAAAAATTTGGAGAAAATTATTTTTTTTCTCGGCTCTTTCGCGCAAAATCTGTATTAAATCGGAAGCCTTGTTATCAGCCCTCAAGGACCATATTCTGATCTTGGAAAGCACTTTTTGCAAAAAAATCTCAGGCTTGGCTCCCTTTAAGGGATTAATTTCCCGAAATTTTTCTTTCAATCTTAAAAATCCTCCCCCAAGAGGCCCGTCAGAAGTTTCCGCTTCCGCAAGCAAAGGCATCTTTTTCAAAATTATGGCAGCTAGCCCTAAAAAACTAGTTACAAGAACTATTTGAGCTAGAATTTGAAAGTTCATAGCGAACAAATCTTTTTGGCAAAATATTCTCTCCCAGTTTTGCTATATATTCATTGACCAAGTCCCCCATTGTTTTCTCGGAATCTTTTACCCAAAATTGGGACAAGAGAACATTTTCTTGCTTATATTTGCCTATTTTGCCTTCAATAATATTGTTAATAATATCCGCAGGCTTGTTGGAGTCTTTAAACTGGGATAGCGCAATTTCTTTTTCTTTGCTCAAGACGTCTTCCGGTATGTCTTTTTCGCTGGCATAAAGCGGATTTGCAGCCGCTATTTGCAGACAGATATCATGAGCTAAAGCTGAAAAATCTTCCGACCTGGCAACAAAGTCCGTTTCGCACCGAAGATCCAAAAGAACGCCCACTTGGCTTCCCGGATGGATATAGCTTGTAATAATTCCCGCATTGGCGGCGCGGTCGCCCTTTTTTTGGGCGATGCTTTGGCCTTTCACTCTTAAAACTTCTTTGGCTTTTTCCAAATCTCCTTTAGCCTCCTCTAAAGCCTTTTTGCATTCGGTTACGGAAACTCCGGTTTCTTCTCTTAATTGCTTAATTTGTTCAATGGTTACCATAGTAGTTTGAGATATAATTTTTTAATTAAACCGGCAATTAAAATGAGCCAACATTATAAATTTCCATGCCGATTTTATTATAAGGCATTCACGGCCTGCAGTAAAACCAAAGATTTTATTCTTCCTCTTTTTTCTTTGGGGCGGGCTTTACTTCCAAGACCGCTTCCTTGAGCTTGTTTAATATGTATTTGACTGAAGAGATTGCATCGTCATTGGCCGGAATTGGAAAGTCGGCCAAGGCAGGATTAACATTGGTATCGGCTAGGGCGATTACTTTAATTCCCTTGTCGCGGGCTTCTTTAATCGCTATCGCGTCTTTTCTCATGTCCAAAACGAAAAGGGCTTCGGGCAATTTTTCCATATTCTTAATTCCTTCAAATTTCATTCGCAGCCTTTCAATGTCTTTATTGATCATTGACCTTTCTTTTTTTGTATATTTTTTCTCAAAATCAAGCTCTTTGGTTTTAGCTTCCAAATCTTTAAAATATTGTATTCTTTTTTTAATTTCTTCAAAATTAGTAAAAGTTCCTCCAATCCATCTTTCTTTTACATAAGGAAAATCGCATTCTTTGGCGGCTGCTTCAAGCAGATCGCGCAAGTGCACTTTGGTTCCGACCATTAAAACTTCTTTCCCCTCCATTTTTATTTTGCGGATAAGATTGATTGCTTCCTTTAAAGCCTGCGCCGATTTTTCCAAATCAATAAAATGGACAGAGTCTTTTACCTTTAAAATATAAGGCTGCATTTTCGGGTGAAGACGGGAAGTTTTGTGCCCGAAATTCACGCCGGCTTGAGACATTTCGTCAATTGATATTTGAAAATCTTTTGTATCCATATCT
>JAQTVQ010000015.1:0-3780 GCA_028706715.1 Minisyncoccota bacterium
TTTTCATTGACTCCTATTCGTATGCCGACCGTTTTTTAAACAATTACGGCTCCCATCTTTTGACTATTGACGTTGACGGCAACATTAACATTGCCAAAAACCTTAATGTGGCGGGGAACATCACCGGAAACAAGATTACCGCCAACACCGAGCTTTGCGTGGGAAGCTCGTGCGTGGATTCAATTGCTTGGGAATCAATTATAAGCGGAGGAGGAGGTGGAAGCACAAACCCTCTTGCAGGCTATAGTTCTTGCCAGCCTGTATGCGGAGGAAATGATGTTGCTTGTCCTAGCGGTTGGAGCAGAGCAAAATTTGTAATGGATGGAACTGGGTGCGGAGCTTCGGGGCAATTAGATACTATTGCAGGTCCTTGGACATGGGGAGTAGCAATAAGCCGTTGGATGAATCCGCCTTCTGGAACTCCTCCGGTTTATCTTCAGAATTATGATTATGAATATATGTGCACTCCGGGAAGCGGTTATATTAGCACGAGTGATCCTAACGGTTGGCATCCGGTATGGAGCGGTACTTGTGCGAAAATACTCTGTAAAGGCTATTCAGGATATGCCCCAGCTACTTATACTGATAGCCCAAGTAGTTGTGCGATTTGTTGCAAGTAATAAATTGGATTAATAAAATTGCAAATAAAGAGAAGATTTTATTTTTAGGGTTTAATTTTTACGATTTAGGCCAAGTAGATTAAAACTTTCATTTATTAAAACAAAAACTGTCTATTAAGACAGTTTTTGTTTGGCGCGGTTAGATTGTATTAAATAGCGTGTTTGGAAGTAAAAGGCAATAAGCCTAAAACGCGAGCTCTTTTTACGGCTCTAGCCAATTCTCTTTGGTGTTTGGCGCAAAGGCCGGTTTTTTTGGATCCTTTGATTTTAGCGGAGGGGGACAAGAACAGCTTGAGGGTTTCCACATCTTTAAAATCAATTTTAGCAACGTTTTTCTTGCAAAAATAGCAAATCATACAAGTTTAAAATTTAAATATCAAAATGTAAAATTATGGTATTCCGCCCGCGAGCGGTATTATGTTATCGCAAAGCGATACCTTAATTTTCAATTTTGATTTTTGATTTTTTAATTTTCTAGAAGGGGATATCTTTAACGTCAATTTCGTCTTTGCTTTCCGGAACGTCAAAAGATCCGTCTTCAATTATCGGGATGTCTTCTTCCTGTTGTTTAGCCGTTTTGGGGCTTCTTGAAGCATTTTGGGCGTTCGGAGAAAAAGATCCGGCGTTTGCGCTTTTAGGGCCCAATTGGATTCTTTCTCCGATAATTTCAGTGATATATTTTTTTCCTCCTTGAGAGTCCCAGCTGCGAGTTTGCAGGCGGCCTTCAATATAGGTTAGAGATCCTTTGGTCAGATATTGGGAAGCCATTTCCGCCTGTTTGCCCCACAAAACAATGCTGTGGAATTGCGCGTCTTCTTTTTTTTGTCCGGAAGAATCCTTCCAAACGCGATTGGTGGCCATTCTGAAAGAGCAAACGCTTTGGCCGGAAGGAGTGCTTCTTAGCTCCGGATCGGAAGCTACTCGGCCGATTAAGAATACTTTGTTTAAATTCACCTTGCGGAAGCCTGTTATTATATAGCTAGGCTAATTTCTAGCAGGCCTTTTTATTCCCCGCGAGACAATGAGAATAGGGGGAGCTATTCTTCTTTTAATATTTCTTCTAATTTTTGGTCTATTTCCTGCAGTTGCAGCTTCTTTTCTTTTTTGGACTCGGCGGATGGTTCGGCTTCTTTTTCCGATTCAGGGCTGCTTTTTATTTCTTCAGGAGAGCTTTCGTCTTTATCCTCGCTCTTCTCAATTTTCGGAGCTTGGGATCTTCTTTCTTTAATTGGCTCGTCTTGCTTTTTAATGATCAAAGATCTTATAAACTCCTTTTTGATTTTGAGCTCTTTTTGAATTTCTTCAAAGAAATCGGGGCTCATATCCGCAGGCGCAACAAATTTCAGCTGGTAATACCAGGCTTCTGTCTCTTTTTTGATAGGGTAGGCCAATTTAATGCGGTGGACTTTTCTTTCCGGAGAGTCGGCTGAAACATTGAACTTGGAATCCAGCCAGGAAAGAGCTTCATCCATCCGGCCTTTGTCTATGCCGGTTGAAATTAAAAAGTTAATATCGTAATACTCCATTTTTTGTTCTTCTCGCCGCCTTAGCAAAAAGCAATTAATATTTGTAATTTATCAGGCTTTTAATCGGAAAAACCTTCCGCTTTAATTTTGGAGGTTTTACCCTAAAAAACAGGCTCTTTTTTAGGGTTTAAAAGCGAAGTTATTATAACAATCTTGGAGCCATCAGTCAATCTTTGGCGCATAGCCGGCATTTTTAAATGATTTTTAAGGTGTTTGCAACATATTTTTATGATATAATTATTTATATGATGAAAATCAACCAAAATATTTTTAGATCTTACGATATAAGAGGAGTCTATCCTTCGGAGCTAAACGAAGATGCGGCATACGAAATTGCCAAAGCTTTTTGTTTTTTGCATCCTTACGCCCAAAAGATAGTGCTGGCAAGGGATTCCCGTTTAAGCTCTCCTTATTTGGCGGACAGTATGATAAAAGCTTTTTTGGAAGAAGGGAAAGAAGTGATGAATTTGGGCATTGCTCCCGATCCTTTATTCTATTTTTCCATAATGCATTACGGCTTTGGAGGAGGAATTATGATTAGCGGATCGCACAATCCAAAAGAGTATAACGGCCTTACCATCAACGTCCGCAAACCGCAAAGCCGCCAGCCCCAAGATTTAATCGGTAAGGACCTTTCGGCCATTAAGGATATCGTATTAAGGGGAGGAGAAAAAGACAGAAACGGAATCCATCGCGGAAAAGTTTTGGATTTTGATCCGGCACAAGCTTATGTTGATTATGTTACCGGCAAGGTTCAATTGGAGAGGCCGTTAAAGATTATTCTTGACTCCGGCAACGGAGCGTGCGGCTATTTGCCCGAAAAGGTCTTCAAAGCTTTAGGGTGCGAAGTGGAGACTTTATTTGCTGATTTTGACGGCACTTTTCCCAACCACTTGCCTGATCCTTATGTGGCCGAAAATCGCAAAGCCATAGAAGAAGCGGTTTTAGCCAAAAAGGCCGATCTTGGCTTTATGTATGACAGCGACGGCGATCGCGTGGCCATTATAGACAACCGCGGCAGGGCAGTTGACGGAGACCTTTCTCTTTTGATTTTAGCCAGCCAAGCCTTGGAAAAGAAAACCGGACCTGTGGTTCATTGTATGCGGGCGTCCAAAGCGTTTATAGACGAGATGGAAAAAAAAGGAGCCAAAACTTATTTTTCCATATCCCATCATAATGCCGTTATTGATAAAATTCTTGAAACCGGGGCGGTTTTCGGAGGAGAAATCACTTTTCATTTTTTATTTCCTTTGGACTATTATCTTTGCGATGACGCTGTTTTCGCTTCTCTGGAATTCGCTCAAGCCGCTTCCAAGCATAATGATTTTGCCTCTTATGTTGACTCTTTGCCTCGCTATTTTGCCAGCCCCGAGATTTTTATTGAATCTAAAGATGAAGAAAAATTCAAAATTATCCAAAACCTTCAAGAATATTTAAGGGAAAATAATTATAATTTTATTGATATAGACGGCGCGCGGATAAATTTTGAACACGGCTGGGCATTGGCCAGGGCTTCAAACACAACTCCGATTATCAAATGCCGCTTTGAAGGGGATACCGAGGAAAATCTTAAGGCCATTGAAAAAGAAGCGTTGGAAATTTTTCAAAAAGCGGGACTGCCGATAACGGAGCAA
>JAQTVQ010000015.1:3880-11847 GCA_028706715.1 Minisyncoccota bacterium
TCTTATAGGAAATAAAAATAAAATCCACGGAATCATACCCGTGGATTTTATTTATTTTAAGAAGCCTTGCAAACTACAAGCTAATTCTTATAAGCTAAGAAATTACACTTCAATAATCACAGGCAAGACCATTGGGCGGCGCTGGGTTTTTTGGAATAAAAAGTCTCCCAGGCTGTTGCGCAAGCTGTCCTTAACGTAAGTCCAATTAACAATGCCCCCTGAAGATGTGGCTTTTTCCACCGTATCAATAACTTTGCGTCTAGTTGAGTGCAAGAGTTCTTTGGACTCTTTAAGGTATACGAATCCTCTAGAAATGATATCTGGAGAGCCTTGGACTTTTCCGGTTTTTCGACTGACAACGGCAATGACAACGAAAATTCCGTCATTAGACAAAGCTTGTCTGTCTCTTAGCACGACTTCTTCAACATTTCCTATCCCAAGGCCGTCAACCATTACGTAATTGGAAGGAGCCTCTTCTTTTTCCAAAGTGATTTTGTCGCGGGTGAGGCTGATTATCTGTCCGTTTTCAATTACCGAAATGTTTTGGGAATCAATGCCGCAGCTTTCCGCAATTTTTTTATTGGCGGCAAGCATTGAGTATTGGCCGTGAATAGGCAAAAAGAATTTTGGCTTCATTATTTCTATCATTTGTTTGATCTCTTCTTTTTGAGCATGGCCTCCGGCATGTATGTCCATCATTTTATAATGGAAAACTTCAGCGTTCTGCCTTAAAAGATCGTCTTTGAGCATTTGAACCGTTCTTTCGTTTCCGGGAATAACGGAAGAGGAAAAAACAATGGTATCTCTAGGCTTAATGGAAATAACCGGATGTTCTTTGGTGGCTATTTTCATCAGCCCGGCTCTTTCTTCTCCCTGGGCGCCGGTGCACAAAATGGTGACTTGGGAATCGGGCAGCTGGCTTATTTGGCTGGCCTTTTTAATCAATGTTTCTTTGTCTAATTTCAAGTAGCCCAAACGTTTGGCCGCTTCAATATTAAACTTCATGCTGTGGCCGATAGTAAAAACTTTTCGGTGGTATTTTTCCGAAAGATTGATCAAATGCTGGATGCGGTTCAAGAGAGAAGAAAACGTGGCTGCAATAATCCTGCCTTTTGCCTGCCGGAAAATCTTTTCCAGATTTTCAAAAATGCTTTCTTCCGAAAGGGAATGGCCCTCTTCTTCGGCTCCGGTTGAGTCGGACATCAGCAGCAAAATTCCGCGCCTGCCTATTTCTTCCAATTTTTTAAAATTGGTGGCCGGTTCGTTGACCGGATGCTGATCAAACTTAAAGTCCGAAGTGTTTACGATATTTCCGATAGGGGTGTTAATGAATATTCCCATATTATCGGGGATATTATGATTCTGCCGGAAAAACTCCACATTAAAAGGACCAAGCTTTATTTTTGACCCGTCTTTTATCGTTTCAATATCAAGCTTGGGCTGGCTTGGAAATTCTTCCTGTCTTTTTTGGATTATAGCCTTGGTCATTTCCGAAGCGAAGAAAGGGTATTTGTAAAACGGAAAACGGTAGATTAAATATGGGATAGCTCCGATGTGATCGTAGTGTCCATGAGTAAAAAGCACTCCCAATATGTTTTTTTTATATCCGCGCAAATAAGAGATGTTGGGGATGATATAATCCACTCCCGGCATATCTTCTTCCGGCATCCGAAAACCCATATCCATAATCAAGGCGGAGTTTCCGTATTCCAAAATTGTCATATTGCGTCCGACTTCGCCAAGTCCTCCTAAGGGGATTATTCTTAGTTTCTCTCCCTTGTTTGAATCTTTTTTTAGGGGGCGGTTAAATTTACGCCTCGGCCTAAAAGATTTTTTCGCCGGCTTTTTAGAAGCCGGGTTTTCTGTATTTGTATCCATAATTTTTTAAAGCTTGCTTTCCCCGCGGATTAAGAGGGTCTGCGGTTGCCGCAAGCCGAATTATTAATATTTTCTTATTTTGAGCTTTTTAAAAAGCTAAAAAAGATGCAAACTGCGAAAAAGAGGGGATTTTCGCAAGCAGTTTTTAAGTTTTTAAAAATATAAATAAGTTGTGCGGACGGTGGGAGTTGAACCCACAAGAGATTGCTCTCACAAGCTCCTGAAGCTTGCGTGTCTGCCAATTCCACCACGTCCGCCTTCGGGTCCGCCGTAGCGGACCTTCGGCGGACAATGTCCGCCGAAAGATTCATGAAGAAAGCCTTTGTTGCACTATATTATTCTTTTACCAAACTTTATTGAATTCCCAGCCCTGTTTTTTAGCATTTTCAAAATAATTCCGCAAGATGTTTTCAGAATCTTTGTCGGTTTGGTTTTTGCCGATAATATAGTGCAGGCAGAGGAGGGAGCCCAAGTAAGAATCAATATTTAAATTATAAACATTTCCGGGGCCGTCATATTCGCAGTTTAAGCAAAAAATCAATCTGTCTTTATTCGGCTGAATGAGCATTCCATGCACCGCATTGGAATAACCGCAGCCGTTTGCTCCCAATCCCGCCAAAGTTTCTGCGACTTTCCTAGTCGCCATCCTTCCTATCGCTTCGTATTTGTCTCCGACCATAAAGAAAATAAATTTGTGTTTTCTTAGATTGGGAACTTTTAAATTTTTTATCGCGTTTTCTATCTCTTGCAGATTTTCTTTCAAAAGCCAATAGATCATTGCCGCGTAAGTGCTGACATTATAAGTCGGCGGCTCAACGATAGAAGGAAAAACAAAGATATCTTCCCGCTTTAAGAATTTTCCCATAGGCGGCTCCGGATTGGATGTAATCAGCTTCGGCTGCCATCCTCTTTGCGTCAGCCATTGAGCCATTTTAGTTCCGTCTTTTCCTCCTGAAGCGCATATAATATAGATATTGGGATTTTCAATAAGCAGATCTTCAAAAAACGGCTGGTAATTGCAGACATTCAGAGCATGGCCTCCGAGAAATTTGGCAAATATTTTTCCGGTGTTGGCGGCGTCTCCGCTTCCCATAAAAATATTTTTTTCGCTTTTTTCTATTTTGAAATCAGGGTAAGGCCATTGGGGCAGTCCTTGCAGCGCTTGCTTCGCATATTCGTCCAGTTTTTTTATTTTTTGGTTTCCCATAAATTATTTTATTTGTTTTTTCATTTCTTCCATTGCCTTTGGGTTTTTACGTACCAATTCGGCAAATCGGAAAATATTTTAGAAGATTCAATTATTTTTTTAATTTGGATTCCTTGTATGGATTTGCTTGCTAGGTAAAAATAATTTTGGCTGCAAAGAAAGACGGCGGGAGCTTCTTTTACTATTATTTCCTGGAAGCTTTCCAAATCCTTTTGCCTGCTTGGATCTTTGGGGTTGTAATATTTTCTTGCCTGCACCAAAAGTTCGTCAGCTTTTTTGTTTTCATATCCCGTTAAATTCAGTCCCGGGTTGACAGTCTGCAGAGAGTGCCAAAAGGGAAGGGGGTCGGGAATGCTTGAAAGCGTCTCTCCAAAAAGAAGCGCTTCAAAATTCCTTTCTCTTATAACTTTGTTAATCGCTTCTTCGTCCATTACTTTTATTTCTATCTTTGCTCCTATTTTTTCCCATTGGCTTTTCAACTCTTCCGCTATTTTTATCAAATCAGGACTATCAACGGTGGACAAGGTAAAGGAAAGGGATATTTCTTCAATCGGAGAAGGGTAGCATAATTCGTTTAATTTCGCGCGGGTTCCTGCCAAGACTTTTCCGTTGCCTTTGGTCAGGTTTGAAGGAGCCAATATTTCCGAGGAGTATTTCTCTTGAAATTTTATAACGGCTTCTTTCGTTTTTGACGCGAACTCTCCGGTTATTTCTCCCTCCGGGTAAACTTCCGAATCTCTTGCCAAGCATTCCTGCAGCTTTTCTACTTCCGTTCCTTTGCTTCCGAAGACCAAATCTTTGCTGAATTGGAAAGAAGGAAGCTTCTCTATCGTTTTTACGGCTTCTCCGTTTTTATCCGAAAAGTCTTGATGAGAGAGGAGCTCTTTTGCTTTTTCCAAATCAAAATCATAAACGGTTTCGGGAGAATTAAATCCGAAATAAGAGGGAATAATAGGGGAGTCTATTGCTTTTGCTTTTCCGTTAAGGGCGTTTTGAATTATCTCGTCGCGATTTGTCGCCATCGTAAAAGCCTGTCGGATTTCTTCTTCGGAGAATATTTTATTTTGAAGATTGAAAAATACCGCAAGATAGTTCGGAGCCTCCAGTTCCAGTAATTCAAAATCGTTAAAAGTTTTTACATTATAATCTTGGTAGCTCTCAATCATTGCGGATTGGATTTGTCCGCGTTTCAAAGCATTGGCCAAATCTTCTTTTTTTGAGAAGAAGACGAAAACGACTTCATCCAAATAGGACTTTTTGCCATTGTAATAGCTGTTTTTCGTCAAAGTAATTGATTCTATGAATTTATCTTTCCTTTGTTTGACTTGTTTTACTTTAAAAGGGCCTGATCCTACGGGATTAAAAATATTAAGCTCGGGGACTAAAGTGAAATTTTCCGGCTGAATGTTTTCCCAAATATGCTTTGGGATAATTTTTAGAGTGGCTAGATTTTCAAGCAGTCCGCTGTAAGGCTGTTTCAATATCAGCTTCCCGCTGTTTTGCGATATGGTTTCAATCGTTACGTCTTGCCAGTTTGGGCGAAGAGGGCTCAAATACCTTGAATCTTGCGTCAAATTGATCGTAAAGGCTATGTCTTCCATAGTCAAAGGCTTGCCGTCATGCCATCTTACTCCTTCTTTGATCGTAAATTCAAAAGAGTTGCCGTTGTCTTTAAACTCATAATTTTTAATCAGGTCCGGAATAATTTCTCCGTTCTGATCGTAAGTCATTAATCCGGAAAAGAGCAACTCCGTTAAAGATTTGTCTATTTCCGAAGGAAAAGACAGCAAAGGATTGATGTATTGCGGCTGCCCCACGAAGCCTTCTTTAACGCTTCCTCCTTCTTTGGGAACGGCAACGGTATTGCTGTAATAAAAATCAAAAAACAAAAAAAGGGAAGATGCTAAAAAAAGGAAAAGAAAAGAAAAAAAGAATTTTTTTTCTTTCGGGTTGAGCAATTTAAAAAATTGCGCCCATTGCCTTTTGGAGGGAATCTTGCGGGGAAGATTTAATTTTAAAAAACTAAACACTGATGATGGTTGCTAAATTAATAAAATTGCCAAGGCCAAAAAGGCAATGACTAAAGCTACGGTCAGCCAAAGAAGATTTTTTTGGATGCCTCGGCGGGTTGAGTAAGCTCCTCCTTCTGATCCAAAAGCCGAACCTAAAGCGGTTCCTCTTTGTTGCATTACTATAGACACGATTATCAAGACGCAAATAACGGCTTGAATTGCTAATAAAATATTGTTTGCCATATTATTTAAGATTTTGAAGTGTTAACGCTTGTAAGGGCCGTATCAAAAACAACACCCAGAAACCAAACTGTCAAAGAAGTCCAAAAAAGAGCGCTGATTCCGGTTATTTCAAAGTAAGACGGAGCGAAAATAATGTCGGCAACCCATACCAGCCCCATCATTATTACCAAAGAAAAAAGGTTCAAAGTCAGAAGCCGGAGAGGAAAAGTAATTATTTCTAGGGCCGGCTTTATAAAAAAATTCAAAATACCCAAAATTAAACCTACAAGGCAAAGAGTAATAAAGTTACCGTCATAATAGACGCCCTGCACTAAATAGGAAGCAAGAGCGATGCCGGCGATTCCTCCTATAATTTGTCCGAGCAAGCTTTTCACTTTCCTAATAATAGACGAAAACGAGCTGAAAGTCAACTTTAAAAATATGAAAATTTAAAACCAAAAGAATAAAATATAAGAATAAAAATTGAAAATTTGTTTTAAAATATCGCCTTTTTATCTTTGTTGTTTATTGATCGGACGCGCAATTTTTGCAGGGTTGACAATCTTCCCCAATCGGTTAAATTATACATTAGCAGTCTATGGTCGTAACTGCTAAAATTTAAAATATTAATTGTCTTTAATAAATTTAAGATTTGAAGCTAAAAATTTGAAGTTTGAAACAAAAAAATTGTTTCAAGTTCAAAATCCAAGCTTCAAGAAAGCAAATATGAAAATAAAACCGCTTTCAGACCATATTGTAATAGAGCCGTTGCGTGAAGAAGAAAAAAGCAAAGGAGGAATATTGCTTCCGCAATCAGTTGAAAAAGAAAAACCCGAACAGGGAAAAGTTATTTTTGTCGGTCCCGGCAAAATGACTTCTTCAGGGAAAATCATTCCTATGGAAGTTAAAAAGGGGGATAAAGTTTTATTTACCAAATACGGACCGAATGAAATTAAGATTGAGAACAAAGAATACCTTATTGCTTCGCAGGACGATATATTGGCAATCATTGTTGAATAATTAATTTTCAATTTCTAATTTCTATTAAATTTTCAATTTTCAATGGTTCAATGCTTAAAAATTAATTCATTGAAAATTTAATGAAAATTGAAAATTAGAAATCAAGAAATCAAAAGTATGGCTAAACAAATTTTATATTCCGAAGAGTCCCGTAAAAAACTCAAAACCGGCGTTGACAAGCTGGCGGATGCCGTAGTTGTAACTCTTGGTCCCAAAGGCCGCAATGTTATTATCGGAGAAAATTACGGCTCTCCGACCATTACCAACGACGGAGTTTCCATTGCCAAAGAAATAGAGCTTGAAGACAAGGTTGAGAATTTGGGAGCCCAAGTGGTTAAGCAGGCTTCCGAGAAAACTAATGACTTAGCCGGAGACGGAACCACCACCGCCACTCTTTTGGCGCAGAGCTTAATAAGAGAAGGATTCAAAAACGTTACGGCCGGAGCCAATCCGCTGGCTTTGAAGCGCGGAATGGAGAAGGCTTGCGATTCCGTTGTTAACGAACTGAAAAAAATTGCCAAACCGGTCGCGACAGAAGAAGAAATGGCGCAAGTGGCGACTATTTCCGCGGAAGACAAAAGCCTTGGATCTTTAATCGCTCAAGTGATTAAAGAGGTAGGCAAAGACGGAGTTGTGACGGTTGAAGAATCCAAAAAATCTGGCATTGACAAAGAAATTGTAAAAGGCTTGCAATTTGACCAAGGATATATTTCTCCTTATATGGTCACAAACCTTGAAAGGATGGAAGCGGTTCTTGAGGATCCTTATGTTTTGGTTACCGACAAAAAAATATCCAACATCCAAGAGATAGTTCCTCTTTTGGAAAAAGCGTTAAAAACCGGCAAGAAAGATATTTTGATTATTGCCGATGAAGTTGAAGGAGACGCTTTGGCTACATTGATAGTGAACCGTATCCGCGGAATGTTTAACGCCGTTGCCGTTAAGGCTCCCGGATTCGGAGACAGGAAAAAAGAAATGATGCAGGATATAGCCGTGGTTACCGGGGGGCAAGTTATTTCCCAGGATTTAGGCTTTAAGCTGGAAAACGCCGAATTGAGTTCTTTGGGACAGGCGCGCAGAATAGTGGTTACCAAAGACAAAACGACTATCGTTGAAGGAAAAGGGAAAAAAGCGGAAATAGAGGCTCGCGTCAGCCAAATCAAAAAACAGATTGAAATGGAGGATTCTGATTTTGACCGCGAAAAGCTTCAGGAAAGATTGGCGAAATTATCCGGAGGAGTGGCGGTTATTAAAGTGGGAGCCGCAACCGAAATAGAACAGAAAGCCAAACAGCACAAAACCGAAGACGCTTTGGCCGCCACCCGTGCTGCAATAGAAGAGGGAATCGTCCCGGGAGGAGGAGTGGCGCTGCTTCGCTGCCAAAAAATATTGGAAGACAGCAAATTGAAGGGAGACGAGAAAGTGGGAATCAATATCGTAAGAAGGGCGTTGGAAGACCCTATAAGAAAGATAGCCGACAATGCGGGCAAAGACGGAGCGGTTGTAGCCGCTGACGTTAAAAAACTGCCCAACAACGAGGGATACAATGCCGCTGAAGATATTTTTGAAGATTTATTGAAAGCGGGAGTTGTTGATCCGGCAAAAGTTGTAAGATCTACTTTGCAAAA
>JAQTVQ010000015.1:11947-16975 GCA_028706715.1 Minisyncoccota bacterium
TTGTAGCCGCTGACGTTAAAAAACTGCCCAACAACGAGGGATACAATGCCGCTGAAGATATTTTTGAAGATTTATTGAAAGCGGGAGTTGTTGATCCGGCAAAAGTTGTAAGATCTACTTTGCAAAACGCCGTATCCGCCGCTTCTATGCTTTTGACTACGGAATGCGTCGTAGCTGAAATTCCCGAGAAGAAAAACAATCCGCCCACCGGAGGGATGCCCGCCGGAGGAATGGGAATGCCGGAGTACTAATAAGAAAAAAGTTTTCCAAAACAAAAAGCCCGCTAAATAGTGGGCTTTTTGTTTTTAGCAAATATAGTGTATATTTTTATTAGTTTGCAAAGGTCGGTTGCCGTTGAGAGGTAATTCTTTTTAAAAGTGTTATCTTCACAGTTCCGATTTCGAAGAACTGAAGAAGATGTATTTTTAAAATATTGAGCTATGAATAAAGAGAAAGACAACGATCCGGACGTGGATGAAACCACCGAAGACAATTACGGCGAAGAATCAGGTCCCGACTAAAATTAAAAAGCTCCGTTAATGAAAGCGGAGCTTTTTATTGCAGATATTTTAACCTAGGCTTTTTTCTCGTTCTTCTCTGATAGTCTTTATAACTTTCATATGTCCGATTTTTTCTACTATATCCCAAGCTTTTTTATATTGTGGGTGAGAAGATTTGGCAACTCTTTCCAAAATTCTTTTTTCCCAATTTTTATCCTTGAGAACGTCAACGAATATATGTTTAAGAAGCGCATACGTTTGAATATGGCTTCTAACATTGCCTGATTCTTCTGGAAAAGTTTTTTTCATTATTTCTCCCATTCTAGTTTTTCCAAAACATTGTATGTTATCAGACATTAATCTGTGGGTAAGTTCATGGGCGAGGTCGTCAATAAATTTTTTCGACTGGGAATAAGTCCTGATTACTATCGGATCGCTGAATTGGCGATCGTTCCCGCAAACTACATAAACATCAATAATATTCTGCAAAAAATTCAAAGACATTGCTTCGCACATAGATTTGATAATGATCTCTTCTTTTTCTTTCCATGCGGCACTGTTTATTTCAATTAATTTCTTAATTTCTTTTTCTTCGGGCTTTATCCATTTCTCCCATTTAGGCTTTGTTTTTATATAAGCCTCAAAAACAGGATCAAGGAAACGTCCGTGTTTTATTCTGATGATAGGATAGGTTGTCGGAGAAAAGTCTTTGGATAGTTCCATAATCAAAATTATACATTATCCGGGAATTTGGCTCAATTTGACCGTTTTTCGGGAATAAATTATATTTTTATTAGTTTGCAAAGGTCGGTTGCCGTTGAGAGATATCGTCTTTTAAGGGTGTTATCTTATTTAATCCAATTTGGAAAAACCGAAAAGCTCCTTTAAAAGATTAAGCCATGAATAAGGAAAAAGACAATGATCCTGATGTGGATGAAACCACCGAGGATCCGTACGACGAAGACTCAATGCCTTAATAGAGTCTTGAAAAATTAAAGAGTCTTGCTGCTTAGCAAGATTCTTTTATTTTTAGCCATCTCTATCGCTTTCATATATCCTATCTCTTTAACCGTATTCCAAGCTTCTCTATATTCCGGAAAAGATCGGTTAATCAGTTTTTCTTCCGTTTTTCGCAGCCAGTTTTTGTCTTTAAGAACATCCAAAAAAATGTAATGCATCAGAGAATATGTCAAAATATGATTTCTAACGATAGCCAATCGTTGCTTAGGAAATATTTCTTTAAATATCTTGCCCATTTTAATCTCGTTTTTATCGCATTGGACGCTGTCAGTCATTAATTTATGCGTTAACTCGTGCGTTAATACGTCTATAAAATCTTCCGGAGAAAAAGAGCTTTTGATTACTATCGGATCGCTGAATTGGCGATCGTTCCCGCAAACCACGTAAACGTCAATAATATTTTGCAAAAAATTTAAAGACATTGCTTCGCACATAGATTTGATAATGGTCTCTTCTTTTTCTTCCCAAACTTTTTTATAAAGTTCTATAGACTGATTAATTTTTTCTTTGCTTGGACATTCCCATGCCGTCCATCGGGGATTAGCTTTTATATAAGCCTCAAAAACAGGATCAAGGAAACGTCCGTGTTTTATTCTGATGATAGGATAGGTTGTCGGAGAAAAGTCTTTGGATAGTTCCATAATCAAAATTATACATTATCCGGGAATTTGGCTCAATTTGACCGTTTTTAATTTGCCAAAAGAAAAAGAAGATTCCAAATAATTTCTCTTGTTTTTAGAATGTTTTTTATTTATAATTATTAAGACAGAAACATAATAACTTATCAAAAGCTTCGTTGTTTTGCCGATAAATAAAAGGTTATCCGCAAGGCGGCAAGTTTTTATAAAATATGGAAATACTGACAATCGTATTAATCGCGCTGTTTTTGATAGGCGCGTGGCTGGCGTTTGGATACAACGGCCTTGTGAGGCTGAAAACCCAAAGCCAGGAAGCTTTGGCGGACATAGATGTCCAGCTCAAAAGAAGATATGATTTGATTCCCAACTTGCTGGAAACCGTAAAAGGATATGCCGCTCACGAAAAGGAAACCTTTGATCGCGTAACCCAGGCTAGGACGGCTGCTATGGGAGCGACAGGCGTAAAAGAACAGGCAGAGGCCAATAATCAGCTTACGGGAGCTTTAAAGTCCTTGTTTGCTGTTTCCGAAAATTATCCGGAACTGAAAGCTTCCGCTAATTTCTTGGAATTGCAAAGAGAGCTTACGGACACGGAAGACAAAGTGCAGGCCGCCCGCAGATTTTATAACGCCAATGTGCGAGATCTTAATATTAAAGTCCAAAGCTTTCCGGACAACATTATTGCCAACATATTCGGCTTTAAGATGATGGAATTGTTTGAATTGGCCGACGCGGCTCAAAAAGAAGCTCCGCAGGTTAAATTTTAACCAATAAAATATCTATGGCGACTTTGTATTCTCAAGCGGCTTCAAACGTCCGCAGGACATGGTTTTTAATGGCTTTGTTTTTGATTTTGATAATCGGCTTGGGCTATGTTTTCAGCTATCTTTACGACAATTACTATATCCTTTATATAGCCGTTGCCATTGCTTTTATCCAAAGCTTTGCGAGTTACTGGTTTTCGGACAAAATAGTCCTGTCTATGACCGGAGCCAAGCTGGTTTCTGAAGAAGAAAACCGGGAACTTTACCATATCGTTGAAAATCTTACGATTGCTTCGGGTCTGCCGATGCCGAAAATCTATATAATGGAAGAAGCCCAGCCGAACGCTTTTGCCACCGGTCGCGATGAAAAGCATGCGGTTGTCGCTGTAACCAGAGGGCTTTTGGAAAAGCTGGAAAAAGTTGAGTTGGAAGGAGTAATTGCCCACGAGCTTTCCCATATCAAGAACAAAGACATCCTCTTAAGCACAGTCGTGGTTGTCTTGGTGGGAGCAATTGCTTTACTTTCGGATCTTTTTTTTAGGATAAGTTTTTGGGGAGGGGGAGGAGAAAGAAAAAAAGGAGGAGCTTTGGTCTTAATTCTTGGAATAGCCGCCGCTATCCTTGCTCCTTTGGCCGCGGCCTTGATTCAGTTGGCAATTTCACGCAAGAGAGAATTTTTAGCCGATGCCTCGGGAGCATTGATGACCCGCTATCCCGAAGGACTGGCAAGCGCCTTGCAAAAAATAGCCGGAGACGCCTCTCCCATGAAGTCCGCCAATAATTCAACAGCCCACTTATTTATTTCTTCTCCGTTTAAAGGAAAGAAAAAGAATATACTCTCCAAGCTTTTTATGACGCATCCTCCGACAGAGGAGCGAATAGAAGCGCTTACGAATATGCGAATATAAAAAATGCGGGAGAGTATCCCGCATTTTACTTATTTTGTTTTGGCGATAATGACAGTGTAGTTTTTGCCGTAGGCCTTGGCGCATTTAGGGCAGGTGGTGTACCACATATACATTTTTTCAATTTGCAGCCCTTTTTCTTTGACAAAATTTTCAAAATCTTGGCACCATTTGCCGGTGTCTTTGAAATCGCCTTCATAAACTTTGCTGGCGAATTTTCCCGAAAGAGTAATATTTTCCGCGCCGGGAATTTCTTTATCAACAGCGACATATAAATCCATATTCCATTTTGACGTGTGGTCCGAAAGACCCATCCAATCCTGCGCTTTGCCGTTGGCTTTTTGAACCTTTTCCATCAACTTTTTAAACACTCCGCCAAAATTTATCGGCATATAAAACAAAGTAAATACTTTGCCTTTTATAAATTTTTTACTTTGCCATTCAAAAATTTTTCCGTCCCACGGCTCGGGATTGAATTTTGGACAGCATCCGGTTTCCGATGTTTGGTTTTCCATAAGTTTTTAAAAAGCTATTTATTAAAAATCCTCCTGTGATTGATTTTAACCCGTTTTTTGTTTATAGTATAGCCATTGCGAAAGAATTTGAAGGGCTTATCCTCCGCAGCTTTAGCGAAGGAGGGAGCGAAGATTGCCGTTGTTAGAACGTCGGCGAATCAAAGGAGGGGTCGCATAGAGGCCGAGTTTGCCCCGCCTTGGCGGGGTAAGGGCCAATTTGTTTATATTATAAAAAGTTTAGTTGATGGCAGATATTATATCGGTTATACTGGCAATCTTGCGGAACGCCTTAATGCCCATAATCGCGGATCAAATCGTTCAACTAAAAAATATAGACCATGGGTATTGATTGCCGAAGAGGAATATTCTGATCGTAAAGATGCTTGTCGCAGGGAAAAACAAATAAAATCTTACAAAGGAGGAGAAGCATTTAAAAAATTAATTGAAAATTTTTAGATTTAATAATTGGAGGGGTCGCATAGAGGCCGAGTGCGCGCGCTTGGAAAGCGCGTAAGGGTTAAACCTTCGCGGGTTCGAATCCCGCCCCCTCCGCATTGAAAAACATTGGCCGCGCATAGAGGCCGAGTTTGCCCCGCCGTAGGCGGGGTAAGGGTTAAACCTTCGCGGGTTCGAATCCCGCCCCCTCCGCATTGAAAAACATTGGCCGCGCATAGAGGCCGAGTTTG
>JAQTVQ010000015.1:17075-18885 GCA_028706715.1 Minisyncoccota bacterium
AATGTAAAAATACCTGTCAGTTATCTTGACAGGTATTTTTACATTTGTTAATATCTAAATACAAAGAACTATTAAATGGTATGATTACATTTTTAAAAAAACTTCGTCAGGAGCAAAATATTAGTCAAGAGTTTTTGGCTAAAAAAATTGGTGTTTCTCGCCCGACTTATGTGCAAATTGAAAGTGGGGCGCGAAAAATGCTTGTAGAAGAAGCGCAAAAATTAGCGCAATTTTTCGGCTTATCGTTGGAAGATTTTCTTTCAGGTAAAAATATGCCGATTCTAAAAGTAGAATTGGAAAAATCAAAAAAGCAAGAAAAACAAGAACAGGAAATTCGTGTTTCTGTGCCGCAAGAAAAAGTAGAAAAATTCAAAGAAGTTCTTTTGTATATTTTAGAAAGAATTGGTGCTCGTCCGAATATCGGTGAAGCAGTTGTATGTAAATTGATGTATTTTATAGATTTTGATTTTTATGAAAAATTTGAAGAGCAGTTGATTGGCGCAAAATATATAAAAAATCATTTTGGACCGACTCCCGTCGCTTTTCCGGAAATAGTTGCACAAATGAAACAAGACGGCGAATTGACCCGTGTTACCAAAAAATATTTTCAACATGATCAGAAAAAATATTTACCGCTTCGTTCTGCCGATCTTTCAAGTTTTTCGGCCCAAGAAAAAGAATTAATTGATTGGGAAATTGAAAGATTTAAAGATTTTAACGCTACAAAAATGCGAGATTATTCTCATAAAGATGTCCCATGGATTGGTGCTAATGATTTGCAGCCAATTAACTATGAAGCGGTTTTTTCTCGCACAGATGAATTTTCCGTAAGACAATATGATGATGAACTATGATGAAACGGAAGAATTTAAACGTGGCTTTAAGAAACTGCTAAAAAAATTTTCGTCATTGGCGGAAGATTTGGAAGTAAATAAACAATACAGAATTGAACTTTTTCATTGTAAACAAATAAATAGCGGAAGTATTTTTGAAATTCAAAATGCTGGCAATGCAGACAAGTTGAAGTTTTTTAAAGTTAAAAAATTTCAATGCAAAAGCCTTAAGGGTCGTGGAGCGAAAAGTGGAATTCGTGTTATATATGCTTATTTGCCAGATGATCAAAAAATAGTATTTTTGGAGATTTATTTTAAGGCAGATCAAGAAAATGAGAAAAAAGAGAGAATAACGGAGTTTATAGATAAGAATGAAGATATTAGATAGTTCCGCCGAAAAGTTTTGGGGCTAGCCCCGAGCAGGCGCGCAAAATGAAAAGAACAAAGAGTGTTTTTCTGTGGCGCGGCGAAGTCTCCGAGCAGCGGCGGGACCAGCTTTCTTATTTGGATTTTTGCTCAAAAAATATTAGAACTTCGTCCAAAAAACACCGCCTTCGCCCGCAATAGCGGGATAAGGCGGACACAGTCCGCTAATAGCTCGCTAAGGCGGGATTCGGTTGCCGAATTCATAGTGAAGGCGGCTTTATCAAAAAAAACCAACAGATTGTTGGTTTTTTTGGTTGGTTTGGGGTAAAATCAATTAAATAAAAAAACAAATCGCGGTTTCCAATGGCAAAAAAGAAAATTTTAGATAATATCAAAAATAAACCTTATTTTTCTAAAGATAATTTTGTTTTATACAAAAATGATAGTTTAAAAATTTTAGAACAGTTGCCAGAGAATTCTATTGACATGATTTTTGCCGATCCGCCATATTTTTTATCAAGCGGATCTTTTACTTGCCACAACGGTAAAATGGTTAGCGTCAAAAAAGGAGATTGGGATCTAAGCAATGGTCTAAAAAGAGATTTTGAATT
>JAQTVQ010000016.1 GCA_028706715.1 Minisyncoccota bacterium
AAAAAGCCATAAAATAAATGCTTTTTCCTCCGACAAAAGGAAAAAAACATTTTTCAGCCACAAGCAAAGGCGCAAACATAGCTAAAATCGCTCCTCCTAAAATCAGCATTTTAAAAACCGAAAAACGGCTGGAACCTCCTCCTTGCGGAGTCGGCGCGTCCATAAATTGTTCTTCTCTTTTTACGCGAGCTTTTTTACCCATATTCAAAATATTAACAGAAAAAAAATATTAATAAAAGTATAAATAAAATCGTTCTTTAGTCTATCAACAGTTTTATTGTTTTCAAAATAATGGCAATGTCCCCAAAGAAAGAACGGTTCTTAATATAATAAAGATCATATTTAAATTTTTCTTTAGCTTCTTCAATTGAAGAAGACGCCGGATAATTTATTTGCGCCCATCCGGTAAAACCGGGCCTTACCAAGTAACGCTGCCTGTAAAAAGGAATTTCTTTTTCGTATAATCTCGCAAGCTTTATCCATTCCGGACGAGGTCCGACAAAACTAAGGTCTCCCTTAAGAATATTGTAAAATTGAGGAAATTCATCCAAATTAATCCTTCTTAAAAACTTTCCCACTCTAGTAATTTGATTGTCGTCATTAACTCTCCATTTGTTATGTTGGTCATCAGATTCTTTCATACTCCTTAACTTGTAAAAAAGAAAATCCTTCCCGTTCTTGCCGGCTCTTTTTTGCATATAAAATATTGGTCCAGAAGAATCTATTTTCATAATAACTGCAATAATCGGAAGAATCAAAGAAAGAAACGCTAATCCGACCAAAGAAAAAGCAATATCAAAAATTCTCTTTGAAGCTTCGTATATTTTTTTATTCGGCTTGGAAATATTTTCAAGAAACCAAATTTCATCTACGCTTTCCAGCGGTATTTTCCTTGTTATGTATTCGTAAAAATCAGTAAGACTAAGATAATCAACCGTTAGCGGAAGCTTTGAAAATATTTTTGAAGAAGAGCCCTCTTCTTTTAATGCGCTCAAATCCAAGACCACTAAATCTATCTTTTCTCTCTCTATAATCTCCTTGGGGAAGTTAGACCCCGAGAAGCCGTTCTTTTCTTCAATAACATCGCAAGGATTGATTATGGAAACAAGATTAAAGCCGTTCCTGCCAAGCTCCGGGACAATCTCTAAAAGCTCTTTTTCCCCGCTGTTTCCGATAATTATTATCTTTTTTTTAAGGTGCTTGGAAAAGAAAAAATTCAAGACAAACCGCCATGAATATAAGAATAAAGAAAAAATAATAATATCCAGAAAAAGAATGGTCTTAGGAGAAATATCCGTCCACGGATTTAGATAAAAATAGATAAATCCGACAATTGAAGCCAAAGAAACAAAAATTAAATTCTTTTTAACAAAATCGAGCTTGCTTTTTACGGCTATTCCTTCATAAAAATTAAGAGAGTATAAAATGAGTATCCAAAAAAGATGAATAATTGAAAAATCCAAAAGAAAAGCTTTAGTCTGAATCCCCGGCAAAAAAGAAAAATCATTGTACCTTATAGCTAACGCCAAAAGCAAAGAAGCATACATTAAAAAAATGTCTGTTGCCAACAAAAATATTTTAAAAATAAGTCTTCTTTTTTCCATTTTTGATGTTTTTTATTCTAAACAAAAGAAGGAGAGAATCCTATAATTTTCGCCTTTTCTTTGCTTTTTTGTATCGTTACCACATCTCCGCGGCGAAGAGAATATAAACGACTTTTTTGTCCGTCAATACAAATCTCTCCTTTATCGTCCAAGCATTTTATTAAAATTTTTTCACTGTCAAAAAACATTCCCCCTTTTTTCAACTTTCCCGAATAAGGAGCAAGAGCCGCCAAGCCGATCTTTTCAGAGTTCCACTCCATTCTTTCCGCATGAGCCGAACCGGCAAAAGCATTGCTGCCGGTAGGGGTATAAGCTATAATCCCGGAGTTTCTTTCAAAAAAATTTTTCTTTCCAATTTTTATTATGCAATTGAACATTTTTCTCGCATATCCGGAAGAAATCAAGTATTCGTTTAATGCCGGATGCAACGCCTTGCCGTTCAATCTCGCTTCAACCATGGATAATTTATGGATATAATAATCTTTATTTTCTCGTCCTTCCAGAATTTTAACGATTTTTTTTTGAAAATCCCCCAAAGAGGCTTTTGTATAATAGCCTACTCCCTCTTTCCTTTCTTTAATTCCCAGCAAAGGGCAATCAACCCTAGATTGCCAATGAAGGATAGATCCGTCTCCTCCGATAATAATAGCCGCTTCCGCTAATTTTGAATTTTTTACGCATTTCACCCCTGACTCTTTCAAAAAACTGACAACTTTATTCCACCCCAAAGACTCTTCCTTTTTTTTAGTTTTGATAATGATTTTTTTTATTTTCAACGCTTTCTTCATACCATTTAATAGTTTTTTTAATTCCTTCTTCAAAGCTGCTTTTCGCTTTAAACCCAAATTCTTTTTTGGCCAATTTTGTATCCAGCATTCTTCTCGGTTGGCCGTCCGGCTTTGAACGATCCCATTTAATTTCTCCTTGGAAATTCATTAACCGGACAATTAAAGAAACTAAATCTTTAATTGAAATTTCCATACCGGATCCTAAATTGACGGGACCGGCTTTGTCATAATTTTCAAGCGCCAGCGCGATTCCCTCTGCTCCGTCCTCAACATAAAGAAACTCTCTAGTGGCTTTTCCGCTGCCCCAAACTTCAATACTTTCTTTTTTTCTTTTTTTTGCCTCGTAAACTTTACGGATAATCGCGGCTATGACGTGAGAGCTTTCGGGATTAAAATTGTCTCCCGGTCCGTACATATTTACCGGCATTAAAAAAATTGAATTAAAACTATATTGCTGCCTGTAGGCTTGAGACTGGACGAGCAACATTTTTTTGGCTAATCCGTAAGGAGCATTAGTTTCCTCCGGATACCCGTTCCACAAATTTTTCTCTTCAAAGGGAATGGGGGTGAATTTCGGATAAGCGCAAACCGTTCCGATTGCAACAAATTTCTCAATCTTTTCTTGACGGGCCGCCTCCATAAGATGAGCCCCCATAACAAGATTATCGTAAAAAAGCTCACCGGGCTTTTCCTGGTTCAGACCGATGCCGCCGACTCTAGCCGCTAAGTGAATGACTATATTTTGTCCTTTAACGGCTTTCTTGCAGTTTTCCCAGTTTCTTAAGTCCAATTCTTCCGCTGCCGGCAAAAAAAGATTTTCTCTGCCAATCCCCCTTTTTTCTGTTAAGTTCTTCACAAGATGCTTTCCTAAAAATCCTCTCCCCCCCGTTATTAGTATTCTTTTTTTATTTAAATCTTTCATTCAAAATAATTTTTAATCTTAAATCCTCCATTTTTTAAATGCACATCTCTTTTCGCCTCTTCAAGGTCGGAGAGTACCATCTCTTTGGCCATTTCTTGAAGGCTTATTTTCGGCTGCCAACCGATTTTCTCCCTTGCTTTAGCGGGATCTCCCAACAAAGAATCAACTTCTACCGGACGGAAATATCTAGGGTCCACTTCAACAATAATTTCGCCTGTTTTTTTGTCTGTCCCCTTTTCTTTAACTCCTTCTCCTTCCCAGCGTAAATCAATCCCGGCTTCTTTAAAAGCAAGCTCGCAAAACTCTCTGACGGAACATTGCTTTCCTGTCGCAAGGATATAATCATCCGGTTTTGGCTGCTGCAGAATCATCCACATCGCTTCAACGCAATCCTTGCTATGCCCCCAGTCTCTTTTAGCGTTGAGATTTCCTAAATATAATTTTTTTTCCAACCCCAAGCTAATGCGCGCCGCCGCTCGTGTAATTTTCCTGGTAACAAAAGTCTCCCCTCTTCTTGGAGATTCATGATTAAAAATAATCCCGTTGCAAGCAAAAATGCCATAAGCCTCCCGATAAATAATTGTTATCCAGTAAGCATACAGCTTGGCGGCCGCATAGGGACTGCGCGGCTGAAAAGGAGTTTTTTCGTTTTGAGGAGTCTCTTCCGGCTTGCCGGAAAAAAGTTCGCTTGTTGAAGCCTGATAAACTTTTGTCTTTTTTTCCATTCCGAGTATCCTTACGGCCTCCAATATCCTAAGGGTTCCCAATCCGTCAGTATCAGCCGTATATTCGGGTAATTCGTAAGAAACCTTAACATGGCTCTGAGCCGCCAGATTATAAATTTCGTCCGGCTGAACTTCCTGAATAATTCTCACAAGATTGGTAGAATCCGTCATGTCTCCATAATGTAAAATAAAATTCCTGTTTTCTTCATGCGGATCCTGATAAATGTGGTCTATGCGGCTGGTATTAAAAGAGGAAGCTCTTCTCTTTATCCCGTGAACTTTGTATCCTTTGGAAATTAAAAATTCGCTTAGATATGATCCGTCTTGCCCGGTAACGCCGGTAATAAGAGCTGTTTTTTGCATATTTCTTGCTTAATTAAAATATTGAAAAGCTTTAGATAAAAGCTTCAAAGGAATAGTTAAAAAACCAACCTTTAA
Source organism: Minisyncoccota bacterium (assembly GCA_028706715.1). Taxonomy (GTDB): domain Bacteria; phylum Patescibacteriota; class Minisyncoccia; order Minisyncoccales; family JAQTVQ01; genus CAIMDX01. The sequence continues at coordinate 4,478 of JAQTVQ010000016.1, forward strand.
GCCGTTTTTCTCCCAAGCTTTGCAGCATTCAATGTTTGCCTTGATTATATTTTTAACGCTTTTATTGCTTTCTCCTCCCACTCTCATTTTTACTAATATTTTGGGCAAGTAACAAGTCTTTATCCTGTCTTTTTTCAGAAAACGCAGCATCAATTCGTAATCTGCCGCTATTCTAAAGCCTACATCAAATTTCCCAAACTTGTCATAAATTTCTTTTCTTACAAAAAAGGAAGGATGGGGAGGCATCCAGCCTCTCTCAAATTTTCCTTCTTTATAATCCGACGACTTCCAATATCTTAAAACTTTATCCGTTTTTTTTGCATCAACATAAACTATATCCCCCCAGCAAGCGTCCGCTTTTTTGTTCTTTATTTCCAAAATTACATCTTCTATTGCTTGGTCATAAGCATAAAAATCATCCGAATTTAAAATTCCTATCACTTTTCCCTCGGCCAGCCGGAGGCCCTTATTCATTGCGTCGTAAATTCCCTTGTCTTTTTCTGAAACAAATTTTGCTATTTTATCTTTATGTTTCCCGATAATGTCCAGTGTCCCGTCAGTTGATCCTCCATCAATAATAATATATTCAATATTTTTATAGCTCTGCCGCAAAACGCTTTGAATGGCATTTTCTATGTTCTCTTTTCCGTTAAAAACCACTGTTATTATTGAGACTAAAATTGGGTCATTCATTTTAATTTACAAATCTAAAGGATCGGCTCTTCCAGCCTGAAAGTGTCCGACTCGTATTGATCGCCTTTCCTCTCTCCTTTCGCAAGACAAAGCACTAAAGAATTCTCTAAAGCCTTGAAAGCATGTTTTTCTTTTGGAGGATTGGTAACAAGATCTCCTTCTGTAATTTCTCCTTTTTCCACAGGATTGTTTCCTGTTTGAGACGCGTATAAAAGCCTGCCGCTTATTACATATAAGTATTGAGTGCTTTTTTTATGGAAATGATTTCCTCTAACAGCCCCCTCGTTGCAAGTTAATAGGGTGATTGCGTCAACGCTATCATCGGTAATAATATCTCTGATCATTCCTCTTTCATCCTCAAAATTAATTGGTTTGTTTTTTATATTCATTTTTTTATTTTTTATGTTTATATTATTTTCGGCTTTGGGATCGGTATTATAAATTTGCCCCCGTTATCTTTGTATTCTTTCAGTCCGGACATTATTTCCTTGCTAAAATTCCACGCCAAGAGCAAAGCGTAATCAGGTCTTCTTTTCGCAAGTTCTGAATCGGGAAATATAGGAATATAAGTTCCGGGAGTAACCCGGCCGATTTTTAAAGTAGATTTTTCCGTTGCAAAATCAACATCCTCTTTTGTAATACCGCAATAATTCAAAAGAGTCATTCCTTTCGCCGGAGTGCTTACTACGGCAACGGTCTTTCCTTGTTTCTTTAATTTTCCAATAAGGAACTTCAACTCTTTGCGATGATTTTTAACTCTTTGCGCAAAAATATTTAGAGCTGGTAATGAATATATTTCCCCTCTGTCTTCTTTTTCTAAAATCTTAGCCAGCGAAGGATCTTTTTTATAGGCATTTTTATTCGCTATAAAAACTCTGATTGAGCCGCCATGAATGGAATATTCTTCCACCTTAAAAACTTCCATTCCGAATTTTTCCAAATATTTTATTACAGGCCTTAAGGAAAGATACAAAAGATGCTCGTGATATATCGTGTCATACTCAAGATTTTTTATTAAATTAAGCAAATGAGGAGATTCAAAAATAAAACATCCATCTTTAGCTAACAGAACTTTTACCGCTTTCATAAACTGATCATGGTCGTAAACATGAGCAAAAACATTCGTCGCGGTAATGATTTTTGCCTGGCCAAAACGGTTTTTTACCTTTTGAGCCAATTCCAAAGTAAAAAAGTCTCCAATTGTTTTAATCCCTCTTTTATTGGCGGCTCTTGCAATATTTTTAGCCGGATCCACTCCTAAAATTTTGGTTCCTGTTTTTTTAAAGCCTTCCAGCAGGGTTCCAATATTGCTGCCAACGTCCACCACTAAATCTTTTCTGTCCAAGTTAAAGTCTCTTGAGACCGATTCAGCGAAATTATGGTAATGGCTGACTCCGGTCTTTGTTATTGAAGACTCGTAAGGATAATCTTTTTGGTAAAGCAATTTAGGATCTACTGTATAGCTAAGCTGGCTTAATCCGCAATTTTTACAAAACATTACTTTTAAGGGAAAGCGGGGTTCGCACTCCTTTAGATCTTCGGCAGCGATAAAAGCATCCGCTAAGGCGGTAAAACCTAAGTCTAAAAAAAGCTCTAAATTTTTACTGGAACAAAACCGGCATTTTTTAATAGTTGGCATATCTCTCTATTTTAACTTTATTTATGTTCGTTTATTATTTTTATAATATTATCGGACACATAAATAATTTCTTTTTCGGACAAAATCGGACCGCTCGGCAAATAAAGACCCCTGTCGCCTACCATATTTGAGACAGGACAATCTGATTTCTTGGCTAGGCCTTGATTGATAAAAAATTCTTGACCGTTGTAAGGAATAAATGACTCTCTAGTATCAATCCCTTCCTTTTTCAGCGCGGACATTAAAAGGCCCCTTTTGTCTTTCAAGCCTCCCCGCAGGACAATATGATACATCCAGTAAACATTTTTTGCGTAAGGTTTTTCTACCGGAAGCTGCAGCTCCTCTATCTTTTCCAGCTGATCGTTGTAAAGACCGGCTATCTCTCTTTTTTTATCTATTATAAAATCTATTTTTTCCAACTGGGCGCAACCGACAGCGGCTTGTATGTTAGTCATCCTGAAATTAAAACCGATTTCTTGATGCATGAACTTATTCTTGTCCCCAAAGGCTAATGATTTAAGCATTCTAGCCCGGTCTGCAAGATCTTTATTATTAGTGGTAATCATCCCTCCTTCTCCCGTTGTAATAATTTTATTCGCGTAAAAACTAAAACATCCGATATCCCCCAGAGATCCGATTTTTCTGCCTTTATAAACGGCGCCGTGCGCCTCCGCGCAATCTTCAATGATAAAAAGATTATATTTTTTGGCCAGAGCTATCAATGGATCCATGTCTACAGGATGGCCGTAGATGTGGACAACTAGAATCGCCTTGGTCTTTTTTGTTATTTTTTCTTCAACCAAGGACGGATTCAAATTCCAAGTATCAGGTTCTATATCAACGGGAACCGGTTTGGCTCCCTGATAAAGAACCGCAAAAAATGTGGCCATATTAGTAAAAGAAGAAACAATCACTTCATCTCCGGGACCGATTTTAAGGACTGCCAACGCCAAATGCAAGGCGGAAGTTCCGCTTGTTGTTGATACTCCATATTCGCAATCGGAATATTCGGCGAAGCCTTTCTCAAATTTACTGATAAACCTTCCGCAAAAACCAGACAGTTCTTTGCTGTCCATCGCCTCGTCCACTAATTTTTTTTCGCTATCGCCTATAAAAGGCTGGGCAACAGGGATATTCATTTTTTATAAATTGTTTTATAAATTATTTGCCAAGACTCAATCGCACAGGACGCTTTCCAGTATTTTATTCCAATTATCCGCAAAACTGTCAGAAGTAATATTTTTAGCTCTTGCAAATCCGCGATCTTTCAATCTCATTCTTAAATTTTTGTCTTCCCATAGTCTATACACTTTTTCCGCAATGTCTTTGGAATCAAAAGGATTGAATAAAAGTCCCGCATCCCCTACTTGCTTCGGCATTTCAAATAAATCAGAGCAAAGAACCGGCGTTCCAAGAATTATGGCTTCAAGAGGAGGAATATTGGTATGCCCAAGCAACGACGGGAAGGCAAGAGCTTCAGCTCTTTTATATAAAGCCGCTATCTCTTTGTCCGGAACATAACCCAAATAAAAAACTTGGCTTTTCAGTCCCATGAAGTCTATCGCGTCCATAGTTTCTTTATAACTCTCTTTGGGAGATCCTGCCAAGACTATCGGTATTTCAACTTTATGCTCTCTTTTTATCAAGTTTAACGCCTGCATCAGCCTTATATGATTTTTGTGATGCCAAAATTGGGCCGGATAAAAAATAAACCTATCCGGCAGTTTATATTTCAATGTCAGCTCCGCGGCATCGGCTTGGCTCATGTCTCTATATCTGTAAACGCTTGCGGAAGGAACACACGGGATAACTTTAATCTTCTTTTTTGAAATTCCATAAAAACGAGCCAAATCTTCTTTGCCTTGAGCAGATTCTACTACGGTGCATTTTGAATATTTAGCGGCTTTTTTGTAGAGAAGATCTCGCATAATTTTTACCTTGAAAGAATATTCCGGGAAACTGGGATAATATTTATGCATCAGATCATGGATGTTGACAATATAGGGTATACTGAAAGCATGGCCTATAAACGTTGTAGCCGGATCAAGCATAAGATCCAAATCGTATTTTTTTATCGCTTCGTATTCCTTCAAAAAAAACTTCCAGCCAAATAAAGCCGCAAATTTTCTTTTTGCGTTGGAAAAAAAATCTTCTTTTTGCTTGATAAAAACAATCTTCCAATTATTCGCTTCGTCATCAAGCTTGAACCCCGGCTCTGTATGAAAAACAATAAATTTGTGCTTTTTATTTTTTTTAAAAGCTTCAAGGAGGCTTAATGAATATTGATAGACGCCGCCTGCTTCCTTAGGCGAAGAAATGAAAATTCCTATTCTCATAATCAAACGGCTTTGGCTATTATTGTCACATCCCAATTATTATCATTCGGAACCGCCCCAAGCTCCCCCAGCGGACACATATCTAAAACTTCAAATCCCGACTGGGCCAAGTAGCTTTTAATTTCTTGAGGAAATAAAAATCTTATTTTATGAACCTCATTCGTTTCATCCAAAATTTTGTCTCCCGAAATTGTAAATAATTTATATTTTACGTCCACTGTTTGGCTTAAAAGATGAAAATCAGAAGTTGTAAGCCTTATTATTTTTTTGTCTCCTTTTTCCATAAAATTAAATCTGTCGCAAGGTTTTTGGACCAATACGGCGGGGCCGAACCATACATCAAATATAAACAAGCTCCCCGCATCCAAATGGCAGCGAGCCCGTTTAAAAGAAGAAATGATTTCTTCGTTCGTAATTTGATAGCTTAAAACCGCAAACATTGAAATGGCGGCGTCAAATTTTTTCCCTAAATCAAATCTTCTTGCATCTCCTTGAAAGAATTCTAATTGCGTTTTTTTGTTTTTAATTTTTTCTTTTGCGATCTCCACCATTTCCGAAGAAAGATCTATGCCGACAACGGCATACCCCCTTTTATCCAAGGCAAGATCATGGCTGCCTGTCCCGCATCCTATATCAATTACGGAGTGAATTTTCTTAGACGAATATTTTTCAAAAATCCTTTCTAAAAAATCACATTCTTTCTCATAGTCCTTGTTCCGGTAAAGAGAATCATAATAGCTGGCGTATTGTTTGAATACAGACATATTTTTATCAGTTATTTGTTTTTAAGGACCGACTCATAGTCCGCTCTTTCAAAAACGTCCAAAAAACCGCCGGGAGTGGCATTATATATTTTAGTATCTTTAAATTTTTCTTTAATGCTGCGATAGGATTTAAATAATTTTAATGTATTTTCCAAGCTTGATTCATAAGTTTCGTGAACTCCCGGATAAAGAGGATCTTTCTTGTAAAAATGAGTGGGGTAAGCTTCTATAGGTTGAGCCAGCCAATCATGGTCGCATCCCAATAAATATATTTTTTTAAATCCCATATATCTAGCAATCAGCAAGCTAGGCAGCACCACATTGATTAATGAAGGAATTTGTTTGTCTATTTCCGCCTGAAAACGGCCTTTTTCTTTGATTTGGCGCGCCATGGCCAAATAATAAATTTTCTTTGCTTGAAAATTATTTTTTTCAATAAAAGGACGCGACCAATAGGGAAAGAAAAATGTGCAATTTTTTGCTTTTTCTTTAAGATTTTTCATCCATTTTATACTAAGCTCTTTTTCGCGAAAATAATCAGGGTCAATAACCGTATAATATTCAGGTTGGATTTTATCAAAATCTTTATGCAGATAGAAACTATTAACGACGAAAACTGTCTCGTTTTTCAATAAAGTTAAATCTTGCGATCTAATGGAAGGCCCGTTGCCTATTATAAAACATCTTTTTTGGGAAGAATGGATTTCTTTCAATTCTTTGTTTCTCTTTATATCTTTTTGAGAAAGAAGAGCGTTCCCTAAATAAAGGATGTTATCTCTGATAAATGAAGGAAAGCAAGCCCTCGTCTCCAGCCAAATATTTCTCACTTTAATCAAATTCATAGTTTAAAGCGCCGCCAAAAATTAATTTTATTAAATTTAAAGCCTTCTAAAAATCAGAATAAGCTAAATTTTTAAATAAATCAACAATCTATTTTTTTTCAAAGCGAATATTGTGATAAAATTAGCCTATGTCATATATTAAATTTACGAAAGATCTAAGCATTCTTGGACTGACCAATTTGGCAATATCCATCAAAACATTGATATTCCTTCCCGTTATCACCAAACTCTTAGGGGCTGCTGGATACGGTATTTGGACTCAAATAGCGGTTTCAATAAGTTTAGCGGTTCCGATGGCCACTCTCGGTTTGCCTTATGCTCTAGTCAGATTTTTAGCCCCGGAAAAAGATAAAAAGCAAATACAAGATGGAATTTACTCTACCCTCGCTACAGTTTCCGCTGTCGCGTTATTATTCTCAATATTGTTTCTTCTTTTTTCCCCTTTATTTTCAAGCATCTTCGGAGGCAAAGAAATATTAATTGCTCTGCTAGCCTGTATAATATTTTTTGAGTGTCTGAATGATGTGCTATTCAACGTTTTCAGAGCATTTCAGCAAAATCAAAAATATTCCCTTTTTGTAATATCTCAAAATCTAGGAGAAATATCTCTCGTAATAATGGCTTTACTTCTCGGCTGGGGCATGATCGGAGCAGTTTTTTCTCTTTTTATCCCAAGACTGATTATTTTTCTAATAATGTCCGCCGAAACAATCAAAAATTTTGGAATAAAAGCTCCCCAGTTTTTAAAAACAAGAGAATATCTTCGCTTTAGCGTTCCTTCTATATCCGCCAATCTTTCATCTTGGATGGTGCAATCAAGCGACAAATATTTGATAGGCTTCTTTTTGGGATCCGCCTTTGTGGGCTATTATTCTCCCGCCTATGTAATCGGCAACTCCATAACTTTTTTTATAATGCCTTTCATTTTTGTCCTGCCTGCCATATTGTCCAAGGCTTATGAAGAAAATGAAATAAAAAAAGTAAAGAACTATTTAAAAAATTCCTTAAAAATTTTTTTAGCTTTGGCAATTCCTTCCCTTTTTGGATTAACCGCCTTGTCAAAACAAATATTAACAATCTGTTCCACTCCGGAAATCGCTCAAAAATCATATCATATAATCCCTTTGGTCTCTTTTGCCATATTATTGTTCGGGCTTTATTCAATAATCGGACAAATAATGGTTTTAAAGAAAAAAACAAAAATCATCGGAATGATATGGGGAATAGCGGCTTTTTTAAACATAACATTCAATCTTTTTTTAGTTCCTATTTTAGGTCTTTTGGCAGCAGCTATCGCTACAATTATCGGCTATGCTTTTGCTTTTGCTGTTGCTGTTTTTTATTCCAAATCCAACTTTAATTTTGAATTTGACTGGAGTTTTACTCTAAAAAGCATACTCTCTTCGCTGTTGATGTACTTTTCTGTTTTGTTATTTAGCCCGGCAGGCCTCCAAAAAACAATTGCAGCGATTATCGGAGGCGCCGCAATTTATATGATGGCTATGCTTTTCTTAAAGGCAATCGGAAAAAAAGAAATTAAATTTATGAAAAATCTTTTCAAATTTTGATGTCGCCAACCTTGTTAGGCTTTCCCAATTGCTCCCTTAACGCTGTTTAATATTTTATTTATTTCTTCGTTCGTAATATTAATAGACGAAGGCAAGCTCAATCCTGACTTTGATATTTCTTCGCTCACCGGAAAAAAACCTTTTTGAGAATATATGGGCTGCTTGTTTAGCGACACAAAAAATGGCCTGGAATCTATTTTTTGGAGTCTTAATTTCTCAATAAATTGATCGCGGCTAATCCCCAGTTCCTTTTCTTTAATTAAAATAGAATATAGCCAATAAACGTTTTTCGCCCATTCTTTTTCAATAGGAAGAGTAATTCCTTTAATGTTTTTTAGTCCATTATTATATAAAGCGGCTATCTCTCTCTTTCTTTGAACTATTTTTGAAACTTTTTTCATCTGCGCAACACCTATTGCCGCCTGTAGATTCGTCATACGATAATTGTAACCAAGACAAGAATGCCTATATTTATGATCAAGATCCATCCCGTGGTCTCTCAATATTTTCGCCTTATCCGCAAGACTCTTATTCTTCGTAACAATCATCCCTCCTTCCCCTGTTGTTATAATTTTATTTCCGTAAAAGCTAAAGCACCCCAAGTCTCCAATACTCCCGACTCTCTTTTTTTTATACTCCGCTCCATGGGCTTGAGCCGCGTCTTCTATCACAAAAAGCTTATGTTTTTTGGCTATATTCATAATTGGATCCATATCGCAAGGATGGCCAAAAACGTGGACCGGAATTATCGCTTTCGTTCTCTTCGTTATCAGCCTCTCAATTCTGCCAGGATCCATATTCCATGTTTCTTTCTCAATTTCCGCTAAAATCGGCTTGGCCCCAGTATAAGTAACCGCATTGGCGGTGGCAATAAAGGTAAAATTCGGCACTATTACTTCGTCCCCTTTCTTCACGCCCAAAGTCGCCAAAGCTAAATGCAAAGCCGTAGTTCCATTTGAAGTGGCTACTCCGTATTTTGTATCGCAATAATTTGAAAATTGTTTTTCAAATTCAGGTATATATTTGCCGGCAGAAGATATCCACCCGCTTAAAACGCAATCCGTAACATTTTTCAATTCTTCTTCGTTCAAAAAAGGCCCGGCAATAGGAATATGAAAATTTTTGTCAAAAAATAAAATATCTATAACCCGACTCTCTTTATCTAAGATTGGAATAAATTTTATTTTTTCACTTAGCTTGCTTTGAATCTTTTCAATGTCAGTTTGCTGATACGCTGTTACGGGATCTCTTTTAATAAAATCTTTAACCGATGTTGACAGTTTTTTGCCGCTGATAACCAGCCGGCGGATATCTCCTTCGGTAATAACTCCTTCAAGCCTGTTTTGGTTGTCAACCGCCAACAGAAAACCCAAAGGCTCTTTGTCTAAAAAAACCAGCGCCTCTCTTATGCTAATACTGCCTGGAACGGAAATATTTTGAATAATTTTTTTAATTTTCATAAAAATAAATATTATACTTTAATCATCTTCATGCAATTTAATATTTCTACCGTTAAAACACTCTTATTAAATTCTAGAATTTTGGGAATTTTTTTAAATTCTTCTTGCTGCAAGATCGGTAAAAACCACTCGTTCTTGCCAAACGGCAAATGTTGATCCTGAATGCCGTTGTTTGCGCTTAAATGGAAAGCTCTAATATATCTGCCTAAATCTTTTAAAAAATCAAACCGATTAAAATTTAATAAATTTGCCGTTACGTTTAGGTGTCCGACATCCACCAATAATCCTAAATAACGGCTGTCAAATAATTCCATAAAAGTTAAAATTTCTTCTTTTTCAACCATAAGGCAAGATTCGTTTTTCCCGTTAACCAAATTGGCCTTATTCACAACATTATTTTCAATCAATAGCCCGACTTCTCTTCTTGACCCGTAAGCCAAAAGGATTTCAATGGAATTCTTAAAAATGCTCAAGCCTGATTCTCTATCAATATATTGGCTTATATCAATTTTTTTATTTGCACCGAGGTCGCCAGGCTTTAAATCCGCAAGAAAGCCCGCATGGACAGAAAAAAAAGGGACGCCAAACTCCGCGCATAAATCCATGGCTTTCTTGCATTGGTTTATGCTTTTTTTTAAAATTTCCCTATTCGCCGAGGACAAATTTAAAACAAAGGAATCTTTTGGAGGAGGAAAATAATTATGGATTAAAAAATTAAACTTCGGATATTTTTTAAGAATGGAAAAATAATTTCTATGATAATTAAAACTGCATCCAAGTTCAATATTGTAAAAATTATTTTTTTCGCAATCATTTAACAGTTCAGCAAGCCCCCTAAAAGAAAAACAAGACGACGAAACATAAACTGGACCTGCCTTCATAAATTACTTTTTGAATTTCTTATCCTCCAAAACAGCCTCCCAATTTGTGAATTTTATCGCTCTGTCGTCTATCCATACATCGCCAACCGGTTTGCCCAAAACCAATTCATGGTATTTAAATCCGTTTTTATCCAGCCAATCTTTCGTCATTTTATATTCCGGCCAGCTGCGCGCAGAATAAATAACAATCGTATGCCCTTGTTCATAAAAATTGTTAATATTTTCCTTGGCTCCGCTTAACGGTTTTGCCATAGGCCTCTCAAAAGTAGGCCTTTCCTCGCAAATTACTCCGTCTAGGTCAATTATGATTTGCATATTATTTTTTAAGAAAAATCTCTTGGTTTGCCCTAAGCATATAAAGATTTTTCTTCCAATTAATTAATTTTTTTAATTTCTGATTGGAGTATTCTTTTAAGAAATATTTGATATAGTCCCCTCCCGCCTCAAATGTTAAAATTACTCCCCCCCCGAATCTTGGGTTTATTTCAATAAAATATATGTCTCCTTTTTTATCAACGATAACTTGGATAGTTACCGGTCCGTAAAAATTTTCTTTTGCTAAGATATTTTTGCAAAAATCAATAATTTTTTGGTTGTAGACAGTTTGAGATTTATTTACTTCTCCGTCAATTACGGCAATACGCCTCCTGGGAACGACGGCGATTATTTTTTTGCTTTTATCCACATAGGCGTCTATCGTAAATTCTTCACCTTCAATAAATTCTTGTATTAAATATTCCTCCGGATCGTACCCGCCTAAAAAATAATTGATATCTCTAACGTTTCTAATGATAAATATGTCTCTTGAACCAAACCCAAAAACTTTTTTTGCTATCAAAGGATACTCGCATCCTTTCCTTTTTAAATTTTGGTAAACTTTTGGAGAGTTGATTTGATTTTCTTCGCACCATTTAGAGGCTTCCCTTTTATCAAGAAAAATTTCACAAGTCTTAAGAGGAGAAACCAAGCAAAGAATTGATGAATTTTTAAGTTCCTTTTCCTTTAGTTCCGACAGAAAAGTCGTGGCTCCGTCCATAAACGGGACAATTACCTGAATTTTATTTTTTTCTACGATTTTCAGCAAATCTTTTTTTGCTTCAGGATCTCTCCATTTTTTTCCTAAAATGATTTTGGCATATTTAACAATTGGAACAAATTCTTCTGTCTCATAGGCAAATATTCTAACTTTTATATTTAAAGATTCTGCTGTTTTAAGCAGATACTCGCAAAAAGAAACTCTTTTACCGGCTCCCAATAAAAGAATGTTTAATTGCTTTTTATTCATAGAACTGATCCCAGCTGAATAAATCGTCTTGCTCTATCGGTTTTTTTGTCCTTTTGCCGATCAATTTATCTATCTCTGTCGGAGAAATCCCGTTCCCCGGCCTCTTTACAAGAATATCAGTTTCTTGCACCAAATAATTTTCGCCGATTTTTTTAGCCGCAACCAAGCTTTTTCTCATAGAGATTAAATGCTCTTTTTCCGACGGCTGGATGCTTTTTTCTTTCTTTCCTATCGCTTCTTCTGTTTTTCTAATATTATAAACCATTTCTTTCAATTCTTGAGGCTCAATTGAGGCCGGCTGGTCTACCCCCGGAAGATTCCTGCTTAAAGTAAAATGCTTCTCAATCATGTTTGCCCCCATTGCTACTCCTGCAACGGGAATAAATATTCCTTCACTGTGGTCAGATAATCCGACGGGACAATCAAACTTCTCTTTTAAAAATTCTATAACTTTAAGGTTAATTTCTCCGTAAGGAGCAGGATACTGGGATGTACATTGGAAAAGAGCGATTTCCGAATTTCCATGAGTTTTGATGTCGTTTACAACAAATTCTATATCTTGGATATTGGTAATGCCCGTTGAAAGTAAAATGGGAATTCCTGTTTTTGTTGCGCTTCTTAGCAACGGGACATTAAGAGAATCAGGCGCTCCTATCTTAAATGCCGAAACTTTAATATTTGTTAAAACTTCAAATGATTTCGGATCGCAGAGCGAAGACATAAAAATGATATCTTTTTTGTCGCAATAATCTTTCAATTTGGAAAATTCATCCGGCTTCAGCTCCAACGATTTCATAAATTCCATTTTGCTTAAATTATTGTCTCTGCCTTGAAAATAATCAGGCTTTACCGCGTTTTTTGATTCAATGTTTTCAGCGTAAAAAGTCTGAAATTTGACACAGTCAGCTCCGGCTTTTTTTGCTTCATCCACAAGTTTAAAAGCCAAGTCAAGATTGCCGTTATGGTTCACTCCCGCTTCGGCGATAATAAAACAGGGCTGTCCGCTGCCTATCAGTTTATTTCCTATTTTGATTTCCTGCATAGTTTTTTAAAATTAATTCTGCTAATTTAAAGTCTGATTCTTTGTCTATATCAAGACTTTTTTCCCTTGGCATAACATAAGCCAATGTTTTCTCCGAAAAAAACCCCTCATTTTTTCTTAGAGCCGAAGGACTCGCTATATAAATCGCCCCGTTGCAAATATATTTCTTGGGCGCGTCTTGCGATCTAATTTTAAGGCTTTCCAATCCAAATACCGGAAACAAAAATTCTTTCTTCAATTCCAAAGCCCAGCAAAAAGGATGAGGAAACTCACAAACGCCGACCAATGACTCGCACTTCTTCCTGGAAAAAAAATCCAGCGCTTGGTCTATGTCTGTTTCGTTTCTAAGAGGAGAAGTCGGCTGCAATAAAATAATTATATCCGGTTCATAATTTTCTTTTTGAACTTCCCCTAGGAGATGGAAAATCACATCTATTGTTTTTGAATTGTCATCAGCCATTTCAGCGGGCCTGACAAGGACTTCCGCTCCGTTTTTTTTAGAAATTTCAGCGATCCTATCATCTTCCGTTGAAACAATAACTCTGCCGATGTTTTTACTTTTTAAGGCTGCTTTAATAGTGTGGCATATTAAAGGTTCTCCAGCTAAAAAACGGATATTTTTCCCGGGAATCCTTTTTGAGCCTCCCCGAGCAGGAATAATCGCTAAAATCTTTTTATCGGAAACAATCATAAAAAATCAAAACAAATAATTTTTATTTAGAATTTTTTATCTTAAAATTCTTTTTATTCCCTCTTCTAGATCCACTTCTGCTTCAAAGCCTAAAATATTTTTGGCTTTTTGGGTATCGGCCAAAGTTTCGTAAACATAGTTTTTTAAAGGATTTTCTTTGTATTCCGGTTTTATATC
>JAQTVQ010000002.1 GCA_028706715.1 Minisyncoccota bacterium
TGATCTTCGGCCTCGTCCCCTCCTGTTTCTTGCCCTTTTTCCTCTTTCATTGCCGGTTTTTTCTTTTCTTTTTGTTTTTCGGTCTTTTCTTCAATCTCTCCTTCTTCTAAATCTTCCGGCGCTTCACGCTCTTCCATTTGCTCGGGGCTCTTCACGTCAATTTTCCATCCTGTTAATTTGGCCGCCAGCCTTACGTTTTGGCCGTCGCGGCCGATAGCCAAAGACAATTGGTCGTTCGGAACCAAAACCAAAGCGGTGTTTTTGGGCAGAACCTTAACCTCTATAACTTTCGCCGGAGAAAGGGCGTTGGCTATATACTTTTCCGTTTGATCCGAATATTCAACAATATCAATCTTTTCTCCCCCCAATTCAGAAATAACAGCCGAAACCCTTACCCCTCTTTGGCCCACCATGGCGCCGATGGGATCCACTCCCTCCGCTAAAGAAGCAACGGACACCTTGGTTCTTGATCCGGCTTCGCGGGCGATAGATTTGATTTCAATCTGCTCGGCCGAAATCTCCGGCACTTCCAGCTCAAAAAGTTTTGAAATCAGCTTGGGATAAGCGCGAGAAAGAAGAATAAAGGGCCCCCTGGGGCTTTCCTCCACTTTTAGAACAAACACTTTGAGCCTTTGTCCGGAGCGGTAGAACTCCCCTCTTACCTGTTCTTCTTTGGGTAAATAACCTAAAGTTTTTCCTATATCCAAGTAAAGTCCTCCCGATTCTATCCTTTGGACTATCCCTGAAATAATATCCCCTTCTTTGGATTTGTATTCGCTCATAATTCCGATTCTTTCCGCTTCCCTGATTTTCTGAAGAACAACCTGCTTGGCTGTTTGGGACGCAATGCGGCCAAAGTCCGTTTTTTCTTCCAAAGGAAAGATCAATTCAGCTTCCGGCTCAGCCTTTTTGTCTATTTTTTTAGCCTCTTTGGCCATGATATGCTTTTCCGGATTAAATCTGACTTTTTTGATTTCCCCTTCTCTTGCGGCTTCTTCCGCTTCAATTTCCCCTTCCGTCTTATTTTTAAGCTCTTCCATCTCTTCTTCGGAATAGATCATTGAATCGTCAACAACAATTTTAACCTGCCAAAAATTGACTTTTCCGCTTTTTGGATCAAGTTTGGCTTTAATGATTTGGCCTTTTTGGCCGTATTCCTTTTTGTAAGCCGAAGCTAAGGCCTGCTCCGTTATCTCTACCACCTTTTCCTGCGGTAAAGCTTTTTCTTCCGCAATCTGCGAGATTGCCGATGCAAATGATTTTAAATCCATATTTTGTTTTGACGGCTTTCAGCTTATAAAGCTTCCTGCCCGACTGATTATTGAATTATTCGCTTTTTTTAAAAAAAAGATCCGGGTCCAGCCGGATAAAATTTCAAAGCTTATCGTTAACTTTTGTTATCATATCAAAAACGACAAAGATGTCAAGAAGCAAAAATTTTTCCGTTCTCTAAAAATATTATTTTTGTATTTTTAATAACTTCCCTCCCTTTGCTCTTTTTCCTTTTTTCCATTAAAATTATAAAAAAACCGCAATAATCCAGTTTCACGATCCAGATAAAATGGAAGTAAAAATACCAAAAGAAGTAAAATTTATACTGAAAAATTTGAAAGAGAAAGGGTTCCAAGCCTATGCCGTGGGCGGTTGCGTCCGGGATATCTTAAGAGGCAAGAAGCCGTCCGATTGGGATATAGCAACCGATGCGTCTCCGGAACAGATCGGTTCCGTTTTTTTGGAAAGCTTCAGCAACAATAAGTTCGGCACGGTTACGGCTGTCGTTGAAAGCAAAGATCCGACTCTAAGGGAAATTGAAATTACTCCTTTCCGCACCGAACAAAAATATTCCGACAAACGCCATCCCGACGAAGTCAAATGGGCAAAAACGATTGAAGAAGATTTAAGCCGCCGGGACTTTACGGTAAACGCCTTGGCATTGGACGACGCCAAAGAGGGGATAAAGCTTATTGACTTGTTCAACGGCCAAAAAGATTTGCGCGACCAAATCATACGCGCAGTCGGAAATCCTGAAAAAAGATTTAATGAGGACGCCTTGAGAATGTTAAGAGCTGTCCGGTTCTCCGCCGTCTTGGACGAAGACTGGAAAATTGAGCCTCAAACCCAAAAAGCCATTGAGGCCAACTCTTGCTGGCTGAAGGTTATCTCCCAGGAAAGAATCAGAGATGAACTGTGCAAAATAATAATGTCCGGACTGGCGGCGCAGGGGATAGAAAGCCTTAGGAAAAGCGGCCTTTTGCAATATATTCTTCCCGAGCTTTTGGAAGGATACAAAATCGGACAAAACAAGCATCATATTTACGATGTTTATGAGCACTGCCTGCGCTGTTTGGACTTTGCCGCAAAAAAGAATTTTAACTTTAATGTCCGTATGGCCTCCTTGCTTCACGATATAGGAAAGCCTCGCTCTAAAAGGGGAGAAGGCTCTGACTCCACATTCTACGGCCATGATATTATAGGAGCGAAAATGTGCGCCCGGGCGTTAAAAAGGCTGAAGTTCTCCAAAAAAGACGCGGACAAAATCACTCTTCTAGTAAGATACCACTTGTTTTATTACAACGTGGACGAAGTGGGAGAGTCGTCAATCCGCCGGCTGGTACGCAACGTGGGAGCGGAAAACATGGAAGAGCTTCTTCAAGTAAGAATGGCCGACCGCATAGGATCCGGATGCCCCAAAGCCGAGCCTTATAAGCTAAGGCATTTAAAATATCTTGTTGACAGAGTAGCCCAAGATCCCATTTCGGCAACAATGCTTAAAATAAACGGGAAAGACATAATGGCTCTTTTGGAAATAAAGCCCGGGCCAAGAATAGGGAAGATTCTTAACATCCTTCTCGGTGTTGTTTTGCTTGACCCAAAAAAGAACACTAAAAAATTTTTGCGGGAAGAAGCCGAAAGGCTGGGCCTTTTGTCCGAAGAAGATCTCACCGCCCTCTCCCAAAAAGCAAAGGAAGAACGGGAAAAAACCGAGATAAAACGCGACGAAATGACAAAAAAGAGATATTGGGTGACATAGCAAATGCAAAATTATTGAATCGCTTCGCGATATATATCGTCCCGCCAATAACGGGATACTATAATTTTACATTTTGATATTTGCATTTTCAATTTATAGGTTTCTCAAATATTAAAAAATTTGCTAAGCTCTTAACATCAACTTTTGCGGAACCAGTATCCGTAAATAACGGGGTGTAGTATACCGGTAGTACGTGCCCTTCGGGAGGGTAAAGATTGGGTTCAATTCCCAGCACCCCGACTTGCTCATGCCTAAACGGCTTCGTCTTACTTTCTAAAAGAAACAAGATATCAGCCGAATTTATAAAATATGGAAATCAAACTGGCTATTTTTGACTTTTCGGGAACTTTGGCTTTTTCCAATCAAGACGAACAATCCTTTCTAAGAGAATGGGATAATCTTGGCTTTGGAAGAAACAATCCTTTAAATCCAGCCTCTTTTTACCGTTCTTTTTGGAATCTTTTAAGCTCGGCGAAAAGCTGGAAAGAAATAGCAAAAAAGCTGGCCCCAAAAGAAGGAAAAACCGAAGACAAAGCTATCCAAAGACTGGAGATGCTTTTAAAGGAATGCTTTGGGTTTAAGCTTTACGACGATGCCCGATTCGCTTTTGATCTTCCAATTCAAAAAGCAATTTTAACGGCTGGCAGCCGTTTTTTACTGGAGCCTTGCAATATTCCCAAAAATATTGAAATCTTTACGCCTTTTGAAACAAGATTCCTTAAGCCTGATCCGAAAGCTTTTCTTTTTGTTCTTAAGCAATTAAAAATTTCGCCGAAAGAAGCGGCAATGATAGGGGATGAAACAGAAAGAGATTTAATCCCGGCTTTAAATCTCGGGATGAGAGCCTTTTTGATTGAAAGAGAAGATAAAAACATCGGTATTTTGCCCAACAAAATTATAAAACTAAGCTCTCTCAAAGAATTAGAAAATTACCTCCTTTGAAATATTCTTTAAAAGCTGATAACCTTTAATGATTGAGGAGTTTTTGCTATGTGCGTTTATGGAGGTCCTGAAAACCGGCCCAAAGGCAAACATCTTTGCGCCAAAGGCAGGCAAAAAAGAGGATTGGCCTTAAGCGACGGCCCTGATGCCCTAAACGAAGGAGAGAGAAGAAAAAGAGAGGAAGAAGAATGAACAGCCGATCTTTTATAAACAAATACGCTCTTTGTAAGGCCGAACAGAGGCTTGCCGGCGCTGATTGCTTGCAGCCTCATTTTTTTGCTTAAACAATCTTAGCCCCTTTTTGAGTCAATGATTTTTTGATAAACTGAACCAATCTTCCAATTTAACGGCGGAAAGAAACATCGGGGAAAGTATAAAATCACCGCGGAAATTTCTATATTCCGCCAACATAAAATTTTGCATGTTAGGCCTGTAGTCAAGCGGCAAGACGCCGCCCTCCTTCGTTAAAACTATGGCGGGCAAAGCATTCGCATTGCACCCTTCCAAAACAAAATATTCAGCAGTCTTTCATGGGCCTGTAGTCAAGTGGCACGACGCCGCATTCGCATTGCGGAAGCGCGAGTCCGATTCTCGCCAGGTCCACAACAATAGAATTTTCGGGCACAAGCCCGATTTTTTGTCGTTGCCGCAATTTCTCGCAAATTAGGAGTTCGCCGAGCTTATATTGGCGGGGTTGAAAACGGAAAAAGAAACCCCACTCTTGCGACAATTCAGAAAGCAGCCAAAGCTCTTGGATTTTCGGCAGATAAATTGTTGAAATAATAATTATGCCAAAAAAGAGTTATTCAAAATTAGAAAAAGTTGATATAATAAAGCTATATGAGTAGGAGCCAAAAACATCTAAATCATATAGACGCCATTAACCTTGGATCTTATTATACTCCCGAGACTATTGTTGATTTGGCTTATTCTGTTTTGCAAAATAACATTAAAGATATTAAGGATTTTTCAATAATAGATTCTTCTTGTGGTTACGGTTCGTTTTTGACAAAAAACAACATTGCGAAAAGATTGATTGGGGCCGATATTGATCAAAAAGCAATTTCTGAAGCAAAAAAAATAATTAGCAAAGTTGATTTTATCTGCCAAAATTCTCTTTTGAATGTTAATCGTCCAAGTTTAACGATTAAGAATGATGAAAAAATTATAACCATAGGAAACCCCCCATATAACGATACTACGTCTATAATTCGTAGTTCCATTAAAGATACTTCCATCCAGGACAAAATTGATGTCGACATAAAAACCAGGGATTTGGGTATGTCATTTTTGTTGTCTTACGACAAACTTAAAGCGGATTATGTTTGCGTTTTGCATCCTTTATCTTATTTAATCAAAAAAGCCAACTTTGCCCTGCTTTCAAAATTTGCTAAAAACTATAAATTAATTGACGGGATAATCATAAGTAGTCATGAATTTTCTGATACTTCTCGCGGAATGGCCTTTCCGATTTTGATCGCCCTTTATAAAAGGGACGAAATAGGAATGAGTTATGGCTATATTCAAAATTATCAGTTTAAGGTAAAGGATGATGGCGTCTTTCGTTTAAAAGATTTTGATACGATAGTCAACTATGTTCAAAAGTATCCAAATAAAAAATTTTTAAATAAAAATGACAAGCCGATAGCAAAGTTTTGGACACTAAGAGATATAAATGCTCTTAAACGAAACAGAACTTTTATTGATGAAGATACCTACAATACTGTTTATGTGTTGATGGAAAAACTGCCTTATTATTGCTACATTGATATTTTTAAACAATATACGGATAAGATGCCGTATTTCATTGGAAATTGTGATGTGATAATTGATAATGAAAAATTCGGAAAAATAAAAGAATGTTTTATCGCCCAAAGTGTTCATACAAATCCGATATTAAAAAATAAATTTAAGTTTAGAGAAATTCCTGATGCCAAACTAAAAATAGATAACTATTTTAAAGAATTGCTTGGAAGTAAATTTGGGAAAAAATATGCCGCAAATTTTAATTAAAAAAGACGAACATAAAATTGAAATTCCAATTTTATTAACCGCTGTTAGCGGAAAGATTCGCATTAAAAACCGATCAATCGTAAATGAGTATGGGACGCCAGTTGCAACCAAAAGAGACGGTTTCTCATTAAGCAATTATGTTGAATGGCAAATTGGCTACGATGTGATTAAAAAGGAAACAGAAAAGCTCGCGGAATCATCGCTGCCTGAAACTGAATTTATTGGAGCAAACGGAAAAATCAAAGCACTTTACGAATTATCAGAATATATTTGGTATTTCTATAAATGGGATGTCATCTCCAAAGAAGAATTGGAAAATGTTATTGCTTATCTTAATTCAATACAAGATCAAAATTTGATTGATAATAATTCTGAGTTGCAAATTGATCGTAGCCACCCAATTGAAAAAAACATAAACGGATTTGATTTTGAATATACTCAGGTTAAATATCCACTTTTGATTTACAAATTTAACGGATATGAAATAGTTACCGAAATAAAAATTACCGAAAAGCAGTATGCGGTTGGCACGCAACCAATGCTATATTTATGTTTTCCAATTACAGAATTAAAAGCAAAACATAATTTAATCGGACGATGTGCCGAAGTAAAAGAATTTACCTATTTTGAAATTTCAAAGAGTAATATTAAAGTGTTTTTGGAGATGTTAAAAATGTTTGGTCTTCTGTCAAAAAACCATAAACACGATGTCCTACAGATTATCAATACGATTATAAATTAGGCGGCGTGCCAGCCTTACTGGCACGAAAGATTGCGGTGGCGGAAAAAGAAAAAACGGAAAAGTTTTCTGTTTTGCCACGCGAAGCGCGGCAATCAGTCGGGGTTTTGTTCAAAATGATTTTTTTTCCAACAAACACCATCAATCGCAACTTTCGCCGTTTTGGAAAGGATCGCTTTGAGGCTTCGCCGCTCGGCAGAAAGCTTGGGAACGGCAAGAGATAAGCCGCCTTTGAGGCAAGCAAAAAGCGGGATTTTTTGCTGATTTTATGTTATAATATTAGTATGATCCCAAAAGTTATTCGGCCTTTTTTGTGGTCAAACAATTTGGATGAAATGGATCTCCAAAGAGATAAAAGAAGAATAATCCTTAATATTTTGAATATCGGCACAAAGCCCGCCACTGATTGGCTTTTTGATTTTTATCCAAGATCAGAAATCGTAAAAATAATTGTTGAGTATGGGGCAAAAGGGGAGTTAAGCGAAAAGTCTTTGAATTATTGGACATTGATGCTGGATATCCCTTTTAAAAAACTAACAAGCAAACGCTTATCTTAGCGATATGTTTTATAATATTTTGGATAAAAAAAGGCTGGAGACGCTGCCTTTGCTGAAAAATTTTAAAGATGGCTATTATTTAGCCGGCGAAACCGGACTGGCCTTGCAACTCGGCCGCCGCGACAGTATTGATTTTGATTTTTTTTCGCAGAAAGAAATCAATACTGAAAAATTATTTTCTTTAATTAAAGAGGTTTTTAACGGTCGCAGAATAACTAAAGTCCAAGAAGAAAAAAATTCTCTTACGGTTTTTATTGACGAAAATATTAAATTAAGCTTTTTTTCATATAAATACAGGCTGATAGACGCTTTGGTTAAAGAAAAAGATCTTAATATTGCTTCTGTTATGGATATCGCTTGCATGAAGCTGGCGGCAATTGTCAGCCGCGCGTCCAATAAAGACTATATTGATCTGTATTTTATTTTAAAACGCTTCTCCTTAAAAGAAATTTTGAATAAAATGAATGAAAAAATGCCTGACCTAGACGCCAATTTGGTTTTAAAAAGCCTAGTCTTCTTTAAAGACGTAGATCAAGAGCCTATAAAATTTCACAACAATAATGAGACAGATTTTGAAACAATTAAAAATTTTTTGATAAAAGAAGTTAGCAGTTTGACTTAAACAAAAAAACTGCCGCAAACAAATCAATCCGCATCAAGAAACGATGCGAAAAAACGCTTCATAATCCGCGAATTCTTTCAAAAACCGGCAAAGCAGGCCTTTTGCCAAAAGAAAAATGGAAGAAAAACCGTCATTCAATGGAAAATAAGGCGTTCACTGAAAAATTTACGGTTCCTGCCTGCAAAACATCCATAAAATTTATTTTAAATATTTTTCCCTTAAACAATTTTGGGTTCGTTGTATAATTAAATTGCTTTTAATTAGAAAAATCCTTATTTCAAACAATTATGGCGGCAAATCAAGAAATCGGCCGGATAGGGGAAAATCTTGCCGCTCAATATTTAAAAGACAAAAAATACAAAATACTGGATCGTAATTATGTTTTCCGCCCGCTTCAAGGCCCGCCGCTCGGAGAAATAGACATTATCGCGAAAAAAGACGGAATAATCGTTTTTGTTGAAGTAAAAACATTAAGAATATCGGGAAAAGAACCTTTAATCCGGCCGGAAGAAAAGGCAAACTCAAAAAAGATGCGCAAAATAGCGATAGCGGCGGAAGGCTGGCTGGCGCGAAAAAAAATAAAGTTGGACGCGCCGTGGCAGATAGACATAATGGCCGTAAAAATTTTAAACGGCGAAAATAAAATAGTGCATTTTGAAAACGCGGTTTCCGGTTTTTGATCCAATGTGGATAACCGTCATTGACCGCCGCCTCAAATTAAATATAATTACGGTTGTCCGGACAATTATCCGGACAACATTTTTGCCAAACAGAATACAAGTTTGGCTTTCTAAATAAAATATGCAGATACAGCAATCTCTCTCGCAAATACAAATTATTTTAGACCAAAGGCTTTCTTTCAGAATCATTTTGGCTGTTTCGGTTTTTTTTCTCGGATGGGCGCTGTCCTGCTGGCTGGCAAAAAAGATATCCCGCATACTGGAAAAAACAAGCCTTGATAAAATCGCCAAAAGCATTCAATTGGACGGCATCCCCAGAGGAAGCCTTCACGGTTTTATCGGCGAGATATTAAAATATTCTTTTTTGCTTATAGCCTTAATGGTTGCAACGGACATCGCGGGACTGCAGCAGGTTAGCGGATTTCTTGTTTCCATTATTAAATTCCTGCCTAATATTTATATCTCTCTCGCCATTCTCTTTATCGCGCTTTTTGCCGAAAGCTTCTGCAGAAAAATCATTGTTGGAAGCGTTGAGGGAGAAAAATTCGTTTATTCCAAAATATTGGGAGAAACGGCTAGAATCTCCATCAGGATTTTGGCTATTTTAGCCGTTTTATACCAATTAAAAATAGCTCAAGCGCTGGCATTAAGCGTTTTCATCGCTTTATTGGCCACTTTGGCTTTGGCCGTCGGCATTTCTTTCGGAATGGGAGGCAAAGACATAGCAAAAAAGTTTTTGGACGAAGTCAAAAAAAAGATTTCTTGAGCCTTTTAAACGGAAAAATCCGAAAGAAAGACACTCTCATTTTTTCTTAAATTATGAAAAACATTACCCCAAAAGATCTTAAAAAAATGGTTCTCTATTCCTGCGAGAGGATAGAAAAAGAGAAAGAGAACATAAACAAAATTAATGTTTTTCCTATACCGGACCAAGACACGGGGAATAATCTTGCCAAGACTCTTGCAGGAATAAAAGAAGCGATTGAAAACAAAAACTATAATTCGGCCGAAGATTTGGCCAATGATATTTTGGAGGCATCTCTCTCCAGCGCCCAAGGAAACGCAGGAGTGATTTACACCGGTTTTTTAGCCGGTTTTTTATCGCAAATCGGCCGAAAAGATATTGACGCCAAAACTTTGGGAGAAGCCTTTCGCAAAGGAGCTGAAAGGGCGAAGCAATCAATCCAAAACCCAAAAGAAGGCACTATTCTCAATGTAATAACCGCTGCCGCTGAAAGCCTTGAAAAAGAAGCTAAAAAGCAAAAAAATATTCCCTCTGCTTTGAAAGAAGCTTCCAAGGCGGCCGGAGAGGCTCTTTTAAAAACTCGGGAGCAAATGCCTGTTTTTAAAAAAGCCAATGTTGTTGATGCGGGAGGGCTTGGGTTTGTGATGATTTTGGAAAGCTATCTTGACGCATTAAAAGACAAAAAAACAGCTTCTTTCTCCAAGATCAAGCCGTTGGAAAAAGCCAAGAATATCGTCCAGATAATATCCGCTCGCTTTGAAGTGGTGGCTCTCATTGAAGATCCTAGAGCCAGCGACATTGAAATGCGCAGATTTTTATCCCGTTTTGGCAATTCTTTGGATATTGTTCAAATAAAAAACAAAATGAAAATCCACATCCATACCGATCTTCCGGATGATGTCGTCTCCGCCATAAGGCAAAAAGGACGGATTGTTTCTTTAAGGACCGAAGATATGGCAAAAGAGATAGTGGGAGAGCCTTCAATCAAAAAAACAACAATCGGATTGGTCACCGATCCTCTTGCCAATCTGACCGATAAGATTATCAGCCGTTACGACATAGAAATAGTTAAGTATGTTTATAGCTGGCCGGAAGAGAATATGCTAAGAGGGGAAAATATCTACCAAAAAATGAAAGACGCCGCTTCCAAGGGGATAGCCAACCTGCCCAAAACGTCCCAGCCGAGCCCGAAAGACTTCCTTGAAGCGTTTAAAAAGAAGCTGGAGCAGGGGTATAAAGACGTTCTTTGCATCAATTTCTCTTCCAAACTTTCAGGAGGATACAATTCCGCCTGCCAAGCTAAAAACCTGTTGCCTGAAAACCAAAAGCAAAAAATCCACATTTTTGATTCTATGAACGCCAGCGCCGGACAAGCCTTAATCGTTTTAAGGGCCATTGAGCTTATACAAACGAGAAGAAATATCAAAGAAGCGCTGTCCAGCCTCAAAAAAGAAGCGGACAAGGTAAAGATGTACGGGATGCCTCAAGATCCCAAATGGCTGGAATGGGGCGGCCGCATCAGCAAGAGCCAAGCCCAATGGTTAAAAAGACTTCAAAAAATAAGAATCAATCCTTTGCTTGGGATCAAAAAAGGAAAGATAGAAAAAATAGGATTCAGCGCAGGGGCAAAAGAAATGTCCGAGGCTCTTTTTAAAAAAATAATGTCTGACACAAAAATTTTGAGAAAAGAAAAT
Source organism: Minisyncoccota bacterium (assembly GCA_028706715.1). Taxonomy (GTDB): domain Bacteria; phylum Patescibacteriota; class Minisyncoccia; order Minisyncoccales; family JAQTVQ01; genus CAIMDX01. Next base: position 11,024 of record JAQTVQ010000002.1, read on the forward strand.
AAGAACATCCGCATCGTCATAACGCATTGCGACAATCTCCAAGGAGCCAAAAAGCTTAAAGAAATGCTAAGACAAGAAAATTTTGAAGTTTCTTTTGTCAATTTGACCGATTCAGTCATCGGCGTCCATACGGGACCGGGGACGCTGCTTGCCGCATGGACCGAAATAGATTAACAAATAAATCAAAGTTGGAAAATCAAAATACAAGCGGGAGAATATATCATCGCAAAGCGATACAATAATTTTACATTTTGATACTTGCATTTAAATTAAAGCGCCATTGAAGATAAAAAGCCAGAAGTTATCTGAAATTTAATTTTATATTTAATAATACTATGTACATCAAAGGCGTCGGAATGACAAAATTTGATTACAGCCAAAAACAATGGTGGGAATTTGCTTATGAAGCGGCCTTGGACGCCTTGGAAGACGCAAAAATGAAAGCAAGCCAGCTTGACGCAATAGTATTAAGCACCATCTCCAGCGCCGGAGGAGGAGAGCACCAAACGCATAAAGTTTCTTTAATCTCCGATCTTTTTAAAACCCACATACCGATAATAGAAACTCCTTCCGTATGCTCCGGAGGGGGAGTGGCTTTTTGGACGGCAAACCGGCTCGGTTTTAAAAATGTTTTGGCTTTGAGCGGAGAGAAAGCGGTGGACAATCGCACCGAAATTACAACCGATTTGATAATGTCCGCCGCAGACCGCTCCATAGAACAGACGGAAGGGATGATCTTTCCGGCTCAAAACGCCTTTGTTTGGCAGGAATATATGAAAAAATATAAAGCCACGATGGAAGACCTTTCTTTAATCTCTTATAAAAACCATCAGAACGCGGCTTTAAACCCAAAGGCTTATTATTATAAAAGGCAAGTGTCCTTGGAAGATATTAAAAAATCCCCGGAAGTCGCTTCTCCCTTGCGCTTAATGGACTGCTCCATGTCGGTTAACGGCGGAGCGGCCGCGATTTTAACTCAAGAAAAAACCGACATAGAGGTGGCAGGATCGGGATTCGCAACCGATTATCTTCTTACTTTCGGAAGGGAGGAGACTCACCATTTTCGCGCTACCGAATTGGCGGCAAAAAGCGCCTACGAGCAAGCCCGGATTTCTCCTAAGGATATTGATGTCGCCGAACTCCACGACGCTTTTTCTCCCATAGAGCTTTTTTCCTATGAAGATTTGGGGTTCGTGCCGAAAGGACAAGGAGCCGAGCTTATAAGGTCGGGAAAAATAAATTTGGGAGGAGAGTTTCCAATCAACCCATCGGGAGGATTGAAAGCCAAAGGACATCCCATTTCAGTAACCGGATTGGCTCAAATTTATGAAATTACGAAACAGCTTAGAGGACAGTGCGGAGAGAGGCAGGCGAAAAACGCGCGCATCGGATTATGCCAAAATATCGGAGGAGCGGGGGGAAGCATTACAGTGCATATCTTGAGAAAAATTAAATAATTTTAAAATTGGAAAGAAGATCGTTAAAATATTTTTTAATTAAAGGAGAAGATTCAATAACGCAGACCCCTTTGCCGGGCTGGCCGTATACAACGGCAAATCCTTTTTCAGACAACAGCACACAGGGAATGGCAAGCAAATCTTCTTCACCTTCAACAAAAACGTTTTTGTTGAAAAAAATCGCTTCTTTGATAATCCTCCACGATTCCGACTGTATCGTCCCCGCCGGATTTTCCAAAAAAAGATCATAACCCAACCCTTTTGGAACCGACATTCTCTGCGTCTTGCCGTCAAATATTTTAACATTGGAAGGCAAGTTTAAAGAACAATAGTCTCCGACCGTAATCACTTTTTTAAAATTTCTTTGCCACGCAAGCCGGTTAAACCTTATTGATACTTCGTCGTCCGAACCGAAAATAGGAAAGCCTATCGGCTCCCGCAATTTTTCCCTTAATGAATCCGGCAAAATGTAAGTTTGAAAGAAAACAGGCATAAGAAGGCGGCAAATTAAAAAATACCTTGTTTAAAAAACAAAATCAATAGAAATTAAAATGGTCCTCCAGCGGACGAAAAACCAATAATATTATGTTTTACCAATGCCCGAAATGCAAAAGAAAATGGCAATATCCGGTTAAAAAATGTCCGGACTGCTTTGAAATGCTTGAAAAAATGAACTCTAAAACGGCAAAAGTTTTTGCCGTCTCCAAGATAAGCGTTCCTTCTTTGGCCCATCCCCATGTTCCTTATTTCGCTCTGCTTTTGGAAGATGAATTTAAAAACAAGTGGGCCCAAAAAAGCTTTAAAGAATATTCCGTTGGCCAATCCGTTGATTATCCCGCTTCAGCGGACGCCAAAACCGTGGCAATTTGGCGCATCAAATATGATCTTTCCGAAGCAATTGAAAAAATCATCGGCTTAATCGGCGAACCAAACATAAAGCCAAAAAGCAAAATATTGATAATCCCGGCATTAAACGAGCCCAGGCATCCTTATTTCAAAAATAATACTTCTCCTGACTTTTTGGAGCAGACCATTCTCCTCCTGATAAACCGCGGAGCTCAAAAAGAAAATATCCAAATAGCGGGGCAAAGCTTTAACGACATTCCCATTGAAGCATGCGCCATGAAGTCGGGATTGCTCAATGTCTGCCTTAAATACGGGATCCCTCCTTTGGATCTTTCCAAAATCCCTTTTGCCAAAAAGGATGATTTGGAGATTTCCGAAAATGTTTTTTCGGCGGATATAATTTTAAATCTTGCCATGCTTAAGACAGGAAAGGCCTGCGCTTCTGAAAATCTTTTTAAATTTTTAAATAAAAAAAATTATTTGGGATTGAAATATCTTTACGGAGAAAAAGAAATTTTTAAGAAAATACAGACCGTCCTGCCCGAAATATTGACTTTGGCGGAAGCCGACAGAATCCAAACAGAAGAAAAATTCGTCAGCTTTCTCGGTCTTGCCATGGCAAGCCGCGATTCCCTTGGGCTGGATGCCGTTTTTAACAAAATAAGACCCGGCAAGGCCTTGCCCAAAATATTGGCGGATATTAAGATGGAAGATGTTCTTATCGCCGGAAGGCAATTGGAAGAGTCCAAATTTGACAATATAAATATTTAAAAAATAGAACAAAAAAAATGAAAAATAAAATCGTTTTAGTAACAGGATCGTCTCAAGGGATAGGAAGAGCAATCGCTCTAAAATTTGCCGCTCTCGGAGCGCAAATCGCTTTAAACGATATCGCCTGCCAGGAAGAAAAATTAAAAGCCGTTAAATCAGAAATGGAAAACTTTGGGGCAAAAGCCGAATATTTCTTGGCCGACGTCTCCAATTTTGAAGAAGTTGAAAAAATGACGGCCGCGATAAAAGAAAATTTCAGCGGATTGGACATTCTAGTAAACAACGCCGGCATCGCCAAAGACAGGACTCTTGCCAAAATGACGGCTGAAGAATGGCAAAAAGTAATTGATGTTAATCTGACCAGCGTGTTCAATTGCTCTAAAAACGCTTTGCCTCTTCTGATTGCAAGCCAAGGAAGCATAGTCAATATTTCTTCATTCTCCGCTTTAAGAGGAAATTTCGGACAGGCAAATTACACCGCGGCAAAAGCGGGAATTATCGGTTTTACCAAAACTTTGTCAAAAGAAGTCGGAAAATTCGGAGTAAGAGTTAACGCAGTGGCCCCCGGGTTCATTGAATCAAATATGACCCAGGCAATGGATATGCCCGAAGAAATTAAAATGATGGTAAAAAAGCTCACCTCTCTCGGGAGAGCCGGCCAGCCTGAAGAAGTGGCAAACGCAGTCGCTTTTCTCGCTTCATCCGAAGCAAGTTTTATTACCGGAACAGTCTTAAACATAGACGGAGGGCTGGCGATATAAAACAATAAATAATAAATAACATAATTGACCATTGCCTCACAAGCTTTGGAAAACAAAAAAACATGTTAGCAATAAGCCAAAAACAAGTTAAAAACTTCTTCCTTTAAACAATATAAAAATCGTTATTAAAGCGGTTGAAAACGCTTTCGGCGATTACGGCAGAGATTTGGTTCAGATGCCCTGCAAGCAATATCTTTATTTTACCGAAAACAACGGCGATTTAAGGGTGATGCCTTCTTATTCTTCGGTTTTAAAAATGGCCGGAACAAAAATCGTTAACGTCCATCCCGACAATCCGAAAAAAGGATTGCTGACCGTTATGGCCAGCATTCTTTTAAACGATCCCAAAACAGGAATGCCCGTATCAATTATGGATGGAAGCTACATCACCGCCATGAGAACCGGCGCCGCCGGAGCGGTGGCAACCAAATATTTGGCTAGAGAAGACGCCATTACTTTAGGAGTTGTCGGAGCCGGGATCCAGGCCGTCTATCAAATCGCCGCCATCTCTAAAGTCCGCAAACTTAAATCAATAGCGGTTGCCGATCCCAATGAAAAAGCCGTAAAAACCTTAATTAAAACATTGGAGAAAGAAGGAATAGAAGTCCGCGAAGCAAAAATAGAAGAAGTTTGCGGAATGGATATTCTGACAACAACCACCCCTGTCAGAAAGCCGATTATCAAAAAAGAGTGGATTAGGCCCGGAACGCATATCAATGCCATCGGCGCGGACGCGGAAGGCAAAGAAGAGCTTGAACCGGATATTTTAAGAGAAGCAAAATAATTATTGATGATTGGGCCCAAGCCAGCCATTCCGGAGAGATAAACGTTCCGGTCAGCCAAGGGATAATATCCAAAGAAAACGTTTGGGCCGGGCTTGGAGACATTGTAGCCGGAAAAAAAATTGGAAGAAACAGCCCCGAAGAGATAACTATGTTTGATTCTACCGGTTTGGGACTCCAAGATCTTTACACTGCCGTTGAAGTCTTAAAGCTGGCAAAAAAACAAGGAGTCGGCAAAGAAATAGAACTCATCTAGATTGTAGCTTGCAGGAGTCTCTCCTTCGGAGAGAAAGGAATAATAATATCATGTCCTTCTTATCCGCTCTTAAACGGATAAAACTTCCTACAAGCTAATTCCTACAAGCTCAAAATTTATGCTTTATTCCAAAGAACAAATTAAAAAAATTATTCCTTACGACGATCCCTTTCTTTGGGTTGACGAGATAGAAAAGATAGAAGGAGACACTATCTTCGGCTATAAGCAAACCTCTCCCAACGATTCTCATTTCAAGGGCCACTTTGTTGATTTTCCCATTATGCCCGGAGTTTTAGTGGTTGAAGGCCTTGCCCAAACAGGAACCCTTTTGCTCCGCGAAAAGCTGGGCGGAAACCATCAAGAAAAACATATCCTGGCTTATCAGGTAAGAAACACCCTGTTCTATTCGCCCATAATGCCCGGGGACAAGATTAAATACAAAGTCAGGCTTCTCGGAACATACGGCGCTAAAATCTCCAACTTTGTCGGAGAAGCTTATGTTGGAGACGCCTTAAAGTGCGAGTTAAGGTTCTCCGCGGCAATAATGGACAAAAAAGAGATGAAAGAAAAGTTTCTAGCAAAAGAAAGAGGCTCTTCCCAAGAAAAGAAAAAATTATTCAACCTTCCGGAACTAAAAGTGGGCAGGCTAAAGGCAAAGCTTCCTATTATTCAAGGGGGAATGGCTGTAAGAGTTTCCTTGCATAAACTGGCCGGAAATGTCGCCAAAGAAGGAGGAGTCGGAATTATCGCGGTTTCAGGAATGAAAGACTCAAGAGAAGTAAAAGAAGAAATCAAAAAAGCGCGCGAAATTGCAAAGGGAAACGGCGCAATCGGCATAAACATAATGGGAGTTGTCGGCCAGTTTAAACAACTGGTGGCGGCGGCGGTTGAAGAAAAAGTTGATCTTATAGTCCAAGGAGCCGGATTTCGCACCGATATTTTTGAAATGGCAGGAAAAGAATCCATTCCGGTTTTTGCGATGGCTTCGTCGGTAAAGGTGGCCAAAAAAGCGGAAGAAGCCGGAGCGTCGGCAGTCGTCATTGAAGGATGCGATGCCGGCGGACATTTAGGATTTCCCAAAGGACGCCCGTTCAAAAAAACAATAGATATTGTTAAAGAAGCCGTAAAGGAAGTCAAAATTCCCATTATAGCGGCCGGAGGGATTTTTGACGGAAAAGATATAGTTGAAATGCTAAAAGCCGGAGCAAAAGGAGTGCAAATGGCAACCCGTTTTGTCGCCACTGAAGAATGCGACGCAGACATAAAGTTCAAGCAAGCGCATATCAATGCCAAAAAAGAAGACGTGGTGATTATCCATTCTCCGGTAGGACTGCCCGGCAGGGCCGTCAAAACTCCTTTTGTTGAAAAGCTGCTAAAAGGCTCCGCTCCAAAACCTGATCCGATTGAGTGCCAAGGATGCATAGGCCCAGTCTGCGATAAAAGCTATTGCATATTAAAAGTCTTGGAAAACGCCAGAAAAGGAGATTTGGAAAACGGATTGGTTTTCGCCGGATCCAATGTATGGAGAGTCAACAAAATGACAACAGTAAAAGAGCTTATCAAGGAGCTGGTTGACGAGGCGAACGGAATACTGGCAAAAGAGCCTCTCTATATATAAAAATTTCAATAACCAATTTACCTGCCTACCGGCAGGCATTGGATTTTCAATGCTTCAATGATCAAACCGCATACGCTTATTTGAGAATTGAAACATTATATTATTTATTGAAAATTAAAAATTGAAAATTGAAAATTTATTCGCAGAATATGCCTGGAGAAAACAAACTTACAAAACTTCTGAATATAGGATATCCGATCATCCAAGGAGGAATGGCCGGTATTTCCGAATCAAAACTGGTTTCCGCGGTTTCCAATTCCAACGGACTGGGAACTATAGGAGCGGGACTGATGCCGGCTTCCTGGCTGGAGCAGGAAATCGTAAAAACGCGGCAGCTGACAGAAAAGCCTTTTGCGGTAAATCTTTTTATGCAAAATCCAAAGGTTGAAGAGATAGTTAAGACCATTATCAAAAATAAAGTTTCTATCGTCTTTATCGGAGGAGGAAATCCCATGCTCGTTATGCCTTACCTGAAAAACGCCGGAATAATTACAATCCCAGTCGTTCCCTCTCCAAGGCTCGCGAAAAAAATGGAAGATAGCGGCGCGGACGCCGTAGTTGTTGAAGGAATAGAATCGGGAGGGCATCTTGGTCCAAATACCACTTTTTGCCTCATCCCCCAAACGGCAAAGCTAGTTGAAAAAATTCCCGTTATCGCGGCCGGAGGGATTTTTGACGGAAAGACTGCAGCAATGGCTATGGATGCCGGAGCCGACGGCGTCCAAATAGGCACAAGATTTTTGGCTGCTTCGGAGTGCGTTGTTTCTGAAAGCTACAAGCAAAGAATTTTGGACGCCTCCGCAGACGATATTGAGGTCGTCTTGGCTTTTACCGGCCACCCTTTGAGAGTAATCAAAAACAAATGGGCCGAAGATATGAAAAAGCTGGAAGCAAAAAACGTCTTCCCTGAAGAATTGAACGCAGGGAAAATAGCCGGATCCTTGGGAGGGGAGAATGTAGATAATATCCCTCTTTTGGCGGGATTATGCTCGGCAAGCATCAAGGAAATAAAATCCTGCCGGGAGATTATAGAAGAAATTGCCGAATCTTTAAAAAAATGAACAAAACAGGGGCAACAATTTGCAAAATACTCCTTAAACCGGCCATAGAAAAGACGTTCATTAATAAAATAAGAGGAGAGAAAAACATTCCGAAGGGCAATTTTATATTGGCCGCGAATCATCAAAGCAACCTTGACCATATTATTATCGGGTCTTTCCTTGTTCCGAGAAAATTCAAATTTATGGGACAAACCGACGGGCACAAAGGCGTAAAAAAAATATTGGTAAATTTATTTTACGGCTTTTTTGGAGTAATTCCCTTAGACAGAGGCAGCAGCAAATCCAAAAAAACAGCCATTCAAAAAGCGGTGGAGGCTATAAAAAAAGGATATGTTCTAGGCATTTATCCCGAAGGCACAAGAACCCGCACAGGAACGCTGGGAGAGGCAAAACCCGGAGTGGCTAAAATATTTTTGGCCAGCGGTGCGCCGATTGTCCCGATAGCCATCAAGGGAGCCTTTGAGCTTTTTCCTCCTCACGGAAAATTAAAAATTAAAAGATCCATAGAAGTAAGGATAGGAAAGCCGATTTACTTTAAAAAAGAGCTGAAAGCGGGGCAAGGAATTCCTTACCGATCCGAAAAGTACCAAAATTTATGCAAAAAAATTTCCGAAAAAGTAATGTCTAAAATTTCGGAACTGTCCAAAAAATAATATTATGGCAAAAATAAAAAAAATACTAATAGCCAACAGGGGAGAAGTAGCTTTGCGCATAATCCGAACCTGCAAGGAAATGGGAATAAAAACGGCGGCTCTTTGCCCTATGCCCGGACAGGAAAAGTTTTTTTTGGAAACCAAATTTGCCGATGAATATCATTTTTTAAACCAAGAAGGAAGCCATGGATACTTAAGCTCTGAAAAAATTATAAGCATAGCGAAAAAAGCAAACGCTGACGCTATCCATCCGGGATACGGATTCCTTTCTGAAAATTGGAAGTTCGCAGAGCTTTGCGAAAAAAATAAAATCAAGTTTATCGGACCCGATCCGGACATCTTAAAAATTTTTGAAGATAAAATAAAAGCTAAAAATTTTGCCGAAAGCGAAGGGCTCCCGATTTTGCCGGCAAGCAAAGGATCTATAAAAACTCAAAAAGACTTGATGGAATGGGCTCAAAAAATTGGCTCTCCTTTTGTTCTCAAAGCCCAAAGAGGAGGAGGAGGGATCGGCATAAGAATAATTGACGGAGAGATTACCGTAAACCAAATTTCTTCAATTTCTTCCGATATCCAAAGGCAAATGTCGGTTTCTTTTTCCGACGCGGATTTTTTTCTGGAAAAATATCTGCCCGAGGCCAAGCATATAGAATTTCAAATCCTCGGAGACGGAAAAAACGCCGTGCATCTCGGAGAAAGGGAATGCACTATCCAAAGAAGATTCCAAAAACTGCTTGAAGAAGCTCCTTCCTCTTTTCTAGACAGCGAGTTAAGAGAAAAAATGGGATCGCTGGCGGCCGGACTGGCTAAAAAACTAAAGTATAAAGGAGCCGCTACGGTAGAATTTTTGGTAGACAGAAATAAAAATTTTTATTTTATGGAGGTTAATCCGCGGCTTCAAGTTGAACATCCGATTACCGAAGCGATTACCGGCATTGATATAGTCGCCGAGCAAATTAAAATAAGCCAAGGAGAAGAATTGGGCTTCAGCCAAAAAGACATTCGCCTGAACGGCTGGGCGATAGAAGCGAGAATCAACGCCGAAGATCCCCAAAAAAAATTCCGGCCATGCCCGGGGACCGTTCAAAAATATCTGCCTCCGGGAGGACAGGGAATTTTTATGCATACTTTTCTTCAACAGGGACAAAAAATTTATCCTTATTTTGATTCTATGATGGCAAAGCTGGTTGCTTGCGGTAAAAACCGGCAAGAAGCTATCGCCAAGCTTAACCGCGCGCTGGACGAATTAATTATTGAAGGAGTCCCCACCACCTCTCCCTTTTTCAAAATAGTCGCCGCTGACAGCAGCTTTTTGAAAGGAGATTTTTTTACCAATTTTATAGAGAGAAAGGACATCGCGCAGAAGCTTTCCAAGGAACCGGCTCAGCTTTTCTGCGAGGTGTGCGAAGTAGAAGAAAAAGATATCGCTGAAATTGTTTTTCATATATATAAAGAGCTGAAAAAGGAAAAGCCCGAATCTCCGCAAAAAACATCAAATTGGATTTTGGCCCAAAGATTAAAAATGCTGGAATAAAATATTGCGGCAGCGATGCGGCAATATGGAACAGCTTTGAATCCTCTTAAAAATGCAAATAAAAATAAAAGGAAAAATTTATAACATTGAGGTTTTTGAACCGCAGAAGGGATCTGTTACGGTCAGGGTAAACGGCCAAGAATTTAATTTCGGAGAAAAAAAGAATTCTTGCGGCCGCTTAAAAGAAAAAGGCAAAGGGAAAGGAACCTCCTCAAAAGAATCTAAAAAAGAAATAAAAGCCCCCATAACGGGAGTTATTTCCAAGATATTTGCAAAAGAAGGAGATCCGATCCTTCCCGGACAAAAAATTTTAAATTTATGCGCTATGAAAATGGAAAACGAGATAGTGTCGGAGATAGAAGGAAAAATAAAAAAAGTCGCGGTTAAAGAGGGGCAGACGGTAAAGTCCAACGAACTGTTGGCGGAATTAGAATGATTGCGTTATTTCCTAATTTTTAAGATAATTCAATAAAAATTGAAAATTAAAACATCTATGGTCGTCAACTCTTTCCCTCTGCTAAATTCTACCAATATCAAAGCCAAAGAGCTCGCCCGGGAAGGAGCTGATCCTTGGACGGTTATTCTTGCAGAAGAACAGGCCGGCGGTTACGGCAAAGAAAAACGCCAATGGTTCTCGCCCAAAGGAGGATTGTATTTTTCAGTCATTCTTCCCAAAAGCGACATTAAGGATATCCAGATCTTAACCGTTCTAGCGGCTTTTTCCGTTGCGAGAATATTAAATGAAGAATACAAAGTCCAAGCTTTAATCAAGCCGCCAAACGATATTTGGGTGAATAATAAGAAAATAGCCGGTATTTTAACGGAGAATATCATTGCCGGAGAAAAAGCGCAAAGTTCGGTTATAGGCATAGGGATAAACACGAATATTAAAAATTTCCCGAAAGATTTGGCTAATATCGCCGCTTCGCTTAAAATAGAAACAGGGCAAGAATCAGATAATAAAGATTTGATGAAAAAAATAACGGAAGAGCTTAAAAAGCAATTGGAAGCGATAAGCCAATAAGCCGAATTAAAAATGCAAATATCAAAAATTAAAATGACAATGCAAAATGTTAAAATGATTGAAACGGAAATTTTATAATTTTACATTGTTATTTTACCTGCCTGCCGGCAGGCAAGCATTTTGATTTTTAAGTTATTTACTATGTCTTTTGAAGAACAAATAAAAAAACTGGAACAAAAAACCGATGCTCTTGACTCTCCTGATTTTACCGTTAAGCAGCGTCAAAAAGGAAAGCTGACGGCAAGAGAAAGGATAGAAGCTCTCCTAGACAAAGACAGCTTTGTTGAACTTAATCCTTTCGCGCAATCCAGGTTTGACGATTTTGGAATGGACAAAAAGAAAGTTTCCGGAGATGCGGTCATTTCAGGCTTCGGCAAGATTAACGGACGGCAGGTCTGCCTTTACAGCCAAGACTTTTCAAAAATAGGAGGATCTCTGGGAGAAATGCACGGACAAAAAATAATCAGCGTTCTAAAAATGGCTAGAGAAACCGGCTGTCCTTCAATCGGAATCATTGACAGCGGAGGAGCGCGCATCCAAGAAGGAATATCAAGCCTTGACGGCTATGCCGGAATCTTTAGAGAAATGATCAAATCTTCAGGAGTAATCCCTCAAATTTCCGTTATCCTGGGGCCTTCCGCCGGAGGAGCTTCTTACGCTCCGGGGCTCTCCGACTTTATTTTTATGGTTGAAGGAATTTCTCAAATGTATATTACCGGTCCGGAAGTAATTAAATCGGTAACCGGAGAAAAAATTTCTTTCAACGATCTCGGAGGAGCTTCCGTCCATGCTTTGCAGAGCGGATGCGCCCACTTTATTTTCCAAAACGAAAACGAATGTTTGGAAAATGTTAAGAAACTTTTAAGCTTCCTTCCTTCAAACAACTTGGAAAGCCCTTCCGCCGAAAAGCCCTGCGGCGCAAAAAACTCCTGCCCAAAGCTTTTGGAAATAGTGCCTGACGAAGAAGGGAAGGGATACGATATGAAAGAAGTGATTGAAGAAATTTTTGACCCGGATTCTTTTTTTGAAGTCCAAGAGGGTTTCGCTCCCAATTCAATTTCCGGTTTCGGCCGGCTGGGGGGATATGTTGTGGGAATTGCGGCCAACCAAGCCAAAACCATGGCCGGAACATTGGATGTCAATTCTTCGGATAAAATCGCCCGCTTTGTAAGATTCTGCGATTGTTTCAATATCCCAGTCATTAACTTGATTGACACTCCCGGATATCTCCCGGGAACGGATCAAGAGCATAAAGGAATAATTCGGCACGGAGCGAAAATATTATACGCTTACGCCGAAGCCGGCGTTCCTAAAATAAGCTTGATTTTAAGAAAAGCTTTCGGCGGAGCCTATATCGCTCTTGCGTCAAAAGAGCTTGGATATGACAAAGTCGTCGCATGGCCTTCGGCTCAAATAGGAGTAATGGGCCCAAAGCAAGCTGTAAAAATTATTTTCCGCAAAGAGCTGGAAAAAAATCGGCACAATCCCGAATTTGAAAAAGAAAAAATTTCCGAGCTTTCCGAAACATTTTTAAGCCCGTGGCAGGCCGCCAAGCTTGGAAAGATAGACTTGATAATCAAGCCTCAAGAGACTAGAACCGTTTTGTTCAAGCTGTTGGAGTCTTTGCTTAATAAGCGCGGGAATAAAATCCCTAGAAAGCACGGGAATATTCCGCTATAATATTATTAACATGGCAAAAGTCAGCATTATTGTAGGCCAAAGCGCCTCTCTCTCCAAACAAATAATGGAAAAATATTCTTTGACAATGATTCCTTTTGTAGTTGACTGGAAGTCTGAAAAAAGCAACCTCAACCCGGAAAGCATTTTCCAAAAGATGGCTGACGCCGAAGAAAACGGTTCGGAAGATTTGCCAAAAACCTCTCATCCGGCGCCATGGCTTTTTAAAAGCTTTTTTGAAGAAAAGCTTAAAAATTCCGATTCGGTTCTTTTTGTTTCTTTAAGTTCTAAGCTGTCAGCCACTTTTGAATCCGCCAACACCGGCAAAGAAATGCTCAATCCTTCCCTCAAGGAAAAAGTTTTTCTTTTTGACAGCCAGAATGTCAGCGCCGGAGAAGGATTGATCGCAATCAAAGCGGCAGAAATTATCGGACAAGGAAAATCAATTCAAAAAGCCGTTGAAGAATTGCAGGATTTTAAACAAAAAATTTGTTCAGCGGCGATTGTTGAAAATATCAAATGGCTGGAAAAAGGCGGAAGGGCAAAAGGCTTGTCAAAACTTGCATTGCCTTTTTTGCAAAAAACGGGAGCGAATATCGTCCTTAAAATTAAAAACGGGAAGATAGAGCCGGCTATGCTGTCCCTAAAGAACAGCAACCAAGCCTCGGCGGTCTTTAATTTTTTTAAAAAAGACAAAAACAGGCAGAAAGCGCGAGTAGCGATAACTTATGCGCAGAACGAACAAGAAGCCAAAGACCTCAAAAATCTGATATTGAAAGAATTTCCCGAAACCGAGATAGCTTTCGTCTGTCCGATTGATAATATTATAGGGATACATACCGGTCCCAACGCCTTAATCTGCGCGTGGCATCCTTTGGAATGATATGCTTTTAAATTGTTATTTGCCAGCCGCTCTTATTTCTTATTTCCTCGGCTCAATTTCCGCCGCCGTTTTGGTTGGAAAGCTTTTTACCAAAAAAGATTTTCAGAAAGAGGGAAGCGGAAACCTTGGAGCCACCAACGCTTTGCGCATTGTCAGCAAAGAGAAGGGAAAAGCGTGGGGAGTTTTTGCTTTTCTTGCCGTTTTTCTTTTTGACGCCGGAAAGGCCGTCGCCGCATGCCTTATCTCTCTAAAAATTGTTCCCGATTACAATATTGCTTTGACTTTAGCTGTTTTTTTCGCCGTTCTCGGACACAATTATTCCGTATTTCTAAAATTCCGCGGAGGAAGAGGAGCCGCATCTCTCCTCGGAGTCTTTTTGTTTTTTGACTGGCGCGTTTTCTTGGCATGGTTCGGAACTTTTTTAACAACAGCCTCCATCTTTGAAATAATTGAGAGCAAAAAATTTGATAAAAAAACAATTGCCAGAGCCGCAAACCGCCAAATTATCGGCCGGCTTTTCGGAGAGGTATTTGCGCTCGTTCCCGTTTATTTTCTTAATCAGTCGCTTTTTTGGCCTTGTTTGCTCGCCACTCCGTTAATCCTGGTTCGGCACAAAGACAGGATAGAAAAACAGCTAAAGGAGATTGCAGAGAAAGATTAGGCCGCGAGCATAAATTTCTAAATCCAATAAGCATACCTCTTATTTAAAATCATCCAATCTCTGCCGGCGTTTCATTTTCTTTTAACGGTTAATTTATAGACTTTTTGGCTTTTTCTTGGTAAGATTTCCTTAGAAATCCAGCCCTCGTGGTGTAATGGATAACATGTCTGTCTTCGGAACAGAAGATTGCAGGTCCGACTCCTGCCGAGGGCACGAAGAGAAAGCCACGTAAAAATCCGAAAGGATTTTGTATCGTGGCCGAGAGCGTGAAGAGAAAGAGAAAGTCTGCAAACCGCAAGCTAAGAAGCTATAAAGCAAATGATATTGACTAAAAGTAAAAAAAGTTTCATTATCTTAGCAGGAGCCCTGTCTCTGTTTTTGTTTTTAGCGCCGAACGTATTGGCCGGAGGCCAAAACTGCCCGACCGAAGGGCTTGTTCCCTGCGGAACGGAAGGCTGTCCTTGCGAAATTTGCGATCTTTTCAAAATGATAAACGGGATTGTAAACTATATAATCACTGGCATAGTTCCTTTGATTGCCATATTGTTCGTGACTTACGGCGGATTTAAATATATTACCGCAGACGGCGATCCCGGAAAAATAAAAGAAGCTAATGACGTTTTTACCGCCGCGATAATAGGATTGGTCATCATTTACGGCGCATGGATGGCCATAGGATTTGCTTTGAATTTAATCGGAGTCGCCGAGTGGACGGGACTGGGAAACTGGTACCAAATCAATTGCCCTTAAATCCTTTGCCCTCATAGCTCAATTGGCAGAGCAGTTGCCTCTTAAGCAATTGGTTACAGGTTCAAGTCCTGTTGAGGGCACAGAATGGAAATTTAAAATGTAAAAATCAAAATGTAAAATTATTGTATCGCTTCGCGACAATATATTACCCCGCGGAAGGGGATACCATAATTTTGCATTTTGATGTTTGAATTTTGCATTTTCGCGTCGAAATTTCCTCATGTTTATAACAGATTTAATAAATTCAGATTACTAAATAATACAAAAACGATATGTTTAAACCAGAAGAAAAATTAAAAATTATAAACGATTATAAAATCCACGAAACCGATACCGGTTCAGTAGAAGTTCAAATCGCTTTGCTGACCGCTGATATCAAAAGACTGTTGGAACATTTTAAAATCCACAAAAAAGACCTTCATTCCAAAAGGGGGCTTTTAAAAATGGTGGCCAAAAGAAGAAAGCTTCTAAAAGTCTTGGCCAAAGAAGACGAAAAGAAGCACGATGCTCTTGTTAAAAAATTAGGGTTATAGAGCCAATGTTAAAGCTAGGACAAAAAGAACAAAGGGTGGCCGTGTTGATTGATGTTCAGAATATGTACTATTCGGCCAGAAACCTTTATCAAGCAAAAGTTAATTTTAACGAACTGCTTAAAAGCGCCGTCAACGGCCGGAAGCTTATCCGCGCCATTGCTTATGTTGTTAAAAGCGAAGGACAAGAATCCGATCCTTTTTTCAAGGCTCTTTCCCATATCGGCATTGAGTTGAAAATGAAAGGCTTGCAGATTTTTCCGGGCGGACTTAAAAAGGGGGACTGGGATGTGGGAATCGCCATGGACGCGGTAAGGCTTAGCTCTTCCGTGGATAATATTGTGCTGGTTTCCGGAGACGGAGACTTTTTGCCGTTGATTGACTACATTAAAAACGCCACTCCCGTTTTTGTAGAAATAATGGGATTCGGGAGAACCACGTCCGGAAAGATTAAAGAAGCGGCTGACCGTTATTTTGATTTGGAAGAAAACAAAAAAAAGTACTTAATATCTTAAAATTATGGAAGAAAAAATTTTTAAATTAGAAATCGGACCTAAAATCCTTGAAGTCAACACTCGGCCTCTCGCCAAGAACGCCAACGGATCGGTTTTGGTAAAATACGGCGACACGACTGTTTTGGCTACTTGCGTAATGTCCAAAAAACCGCTGGAAGGAATTGATTTTTTCCCTTTAACCGTTGAATATTCCGAGAGATACTACGCGGCTGGAAAAATTCTAGGATCTAGATTTATCCGCAGAGAAGGAAGGCCTACTGACGAGGCTGTTTTAATTTCCAGGATTATTGACCGCGCCCTGCGCCCGCTTTTCCCCAAAGACCTTAATTACGAAGTTCAAATAATCATTACTTGCCTTTCTTGGGACGGAGAAAATGATCCCGCAACATTGGGTCTTTTTGCCGCATCTCTCGGCCTTTTGATTTCAGACATTCCATGGAACGGCCCGACGGCCGCCGTCCGCGTCTCTAAAAACGACCAAATGAAGCTTTTCCCGAATTATCAAGAAAGAGAAGAAAGCGTTTATGATTTAATAGCGGCCGGAGTTGATTCGGACAAAGGCGTTCTGATTAATATGATAGACGGCCAGGCGAAAGAGGCTTCCGAGCAGTCTATTTTTGAAGCTTTTGACTTTGCCAAACCTGAAATCAAAAAACTTCTTGACCTTCAAAAAGAAATTTGCGAAAAAATCGGAAAAGAAAAAATAAAAATAGAAGAAAAGCCTTCAGACAAAGATCTTGAAGAAAGCGTTAAAAAATTCCTTGCCGGTAAAATTGAGCAGGTCTTGACGACATCAACGGTCAAAGACAATTTAAGCACCTACCAAGACTCTCCCGTAAGAGGAGGCGCGTGCAACGGATTCTCTTTGTCCGACCTTAAAAACGAGCTAAAAGACTTTCTGAAAGACCAAGATCAGGAAAAGTTGAACTACGGAGTCAGCTTGTTTGAAAAGGAAATAGAAAAAACTTTTGAAGAAAATATTCTAAACAATGAAAAAAGGCCGGACGGCAGAAAGCTTGACCAAGTCAGGGATCTCTCCTGCGAAGTCGGATTGCTCCCCAGGACCCACGGATGCGGAATGTTTTCCCGCGGAGAGACAAGCGCCTTGTCTATCTTAACTTTAGGGTCTCCAAGCGACCATAAATTAATGGAAGGAATGGAAGTCAGAGGCAAAAAAAGATTTATGCACCATTATAATTTCCCTCCTTACTGCACAGGAGAAGTAAAACCGATCCGCGGAACCGGACGCAGGGAAATCGGGCATGGAATGCTTGGCGAAAAAGCAATATTGCCCATGATACCGGATATTGAAGATTTTCCTTACACTATTAGAATCGTTTCAGAGGTTTTGTCTTCAAACGGATCTTCCTCAATGGCTTCAACCTGCGCCGCCAGCTTGGCTTTAATGGACGCCGGAGTGCCCATTAAAAACCCGGTAGCCGGAATCGCGATGGGACTGGTAACCGATGGAGAAAAATATAAAATCTTAACCGACATCCAAGGCCCTGAAGACCATCACGGACATATGGACTTTAAAGTAGCCGGAACAAAAAACGGCGTTAACGCCATTCAGCTTGACGTAAAAACCTTGGGACTGACAAAAGAAATACTGGAAGAAACAATGATTAAAGCAAAAAAAGCCCGCGAAGAAATCTTGGCTAAAATGCAATCCGTAATTGCGGAGCCTCGCAAAGAGCTCTCCCAGTATGCCCCAAGAATATTTGTGTTCTCAATTAAACCGGAAAAAATAAGGGAAGTCATCGGATCGGGAGGAAAGGTGATAAATGAGATAATTGATACGTGCGGGGTGACGATAGACATTGAAGATTCCGGAAAAGTGTTTATCACCGGAGAGAAAGAGGAAGCGGCGAAGAAAGCTATGGACTGGATTAAAAATATCGTCAGAGAAGTAAAGGCGGGAGAGTTTTTCCCCCAAGGAAAAGTAAAAAGAATTTTGGATTTCGGAGCCTTCGTTGAGATACTGCCCGGACAAGAAGGAATGGTCCACATTTCCCAGCTGGCAGACCGGCGAGTAGAAAAAGTTACGGACGTAGTAAGCGTCGGAGACATTATTCCGGTTAAAGTCATTTCTATTGACCAACAGGGCAGAATCAATTTATCATTAAAAGAAGCTAAGAATAAAAATTAATCTAAAATCGGCGGCTTCCATGTCAGAAGAAATCAGGGACCTCTTCCAAAGAGAAAATATAAAAACAATGAAAAAGGATTTGAGAAGCCTTGCGGAGTCGGAGACCCAAGAAAAAAAAGAGCAATTTTTAGGTTTGCCCCAAAAAGAAAAGGCGGCCGTTCCGACTCCTCCTGCTCCTCCTGCTCCTTTGGCGAAGGAAAACAAAAAGCCCCAAGTTCCGACTCCTCCCGCATTCAACAAGAAAGAGGATCTTCCAAAAAACGACCCGGAAGAAAGGCTGGCGGAAAAATTCGCCCAAATCAAAAAAGACCAAGAAGAAAAAGCAAAGATGATTGAAGAAAGGCAAACAAAAGACGTGGAAGAAACGGAAAAGGCGGAAAAGAAAATTACGGACGAAGAGAAAAGAAGACAGGAAGACCAAAAAGCCGAACAGAAAAAGAAAGAAGAAGAAAAAAAAGAAAAAGAAAGGCTAGACAGCGCGATCTCTTCCGCCCAAGAAAAAATTATTCAAACGGCAAACGTTCCTCCTTCGGAGAGGACTCTTTCCTCTGAAAAAAATTCTTCTTCCTCCGCCGGCTCCGATCGGCCCGCTTCTTTTGAAGACAAATATAAAGAAGAAATAACGGAAGCTCCGAAGCTTCCGGACAAAAAAGGAGCTCCATTCTTTAGCTCTCCCGAAACAGAAAGCAAAAAAGAAGAGCCCCTTCCGGCCGCCAAAAATCCCCAAGAGCCTGTAAAAAGACCGTTAGACATTTCGGACAAAAAAGCTTCAACTGAATTTAAGGCGCCGTTTCCTGCTCAAGAAGAGAAGAAAACGGAAGAAAAAGAAGACAGCCCCCATCAAGAACAAGACCGGGCAAAGGATAAAAGCGCCGAACCCGTTGGTGAAAAAGAAAGGATTAAGGCGCTGGAAGAAAAAGAAAAAGAAATAGACAAAGCTTTGGAGGAAAACGGCCAAAAGAAAATACCAATAAGCTTGCAGTCGGAAAAAATATCCAAAGAAATTGAAAAAATCAAGCAATCCCAGCTGCAGGGGATTTTAGCCGAAGAGAAAGAGATAGAAGAAAGGGTGAAAGAACTGGAAGAGAGGGAAAAAACCGCTTCCTCGGCAGAAGAAAAAAGAAAAACCGAGACAGAACGGCAAGAATCTGAAAAAGCTAGAGAAGAAATTGAAGAGAAGAAATACCAAATTGAAGACAGCATTGCGAGCATGGAGTCCCAATTAAACGAATGCAAAAAAAATTCTTCTTTCATATTGGAGAGAGAGAAAAAACTGCTCAAAGAAAAAGAAAATATAAAAAACCAAAAAGAAGCCGTCGGGCTTCTGAAAAAGAAAGGAGAGCTGGAAAAATCTTTAGAGGAGCTTAGCGAAAAGACAGACTCTTTGAAAAAGAATCTTTCTTTGCTTCTAAGAGAAAAAGAAGAAAAGGAAAAGGCCTTGGAAGAAGCCGTTGAGGAAGAAGAGATTGTTGAAAGCAACCTCCGTCAAGTTGAACAGCAAGAAGAAAAAGAAAAAGACCAGGCTCTTTTAAGGAAAATAGAAGCTCAAAGAAAAGAATTGTCTGAAAAAAGAAAAGAGAAAGAAAAAGCAAGATGGATGCTGGAAGACGAAAAAGGGGAGATAGAAAAAAAAGAAAAAGAAATTAAAAAAGAATATCAAAGAGCGGCCAAAAAAATAGAAGAAGAATCAAAAGAGATGAAGATAATTGAAGAAAAAACGAAATTTATCAATGGCTAAACATTCTTTCTTCGCAAAAATTTTAATCCGATTCTTAATTTTAATAATTTTGGGGGCGATGGCAGCGACGGCAATATTTTTATTTTAAAAGTCCGAGCCGGCATCCTGCCCGAAAACAAAAAATAATGGAAAAAGAATTTTTAAAAAAGATACAGGAATCTCTTGAGCAAAGAAAAGAAACCATAAGAAAAGAGTTAGGCGGCTTTGCCAATGAAAGCCCTGAAACCAAGAAAGATTGGAACGCCCGATATCCCCAATTTGAGGGGAGCGGCTTGGAAGACGAAGCTGACGAGGTGGAAGAATACGAAAGCCTCCTTTCCATTGAAAAAACCTTGGAAAAAAAACTTAAAGACATTGATGCGGCCTTGGAAAAAATACAAAAAAACAGCTACGGATTATGCGAAAAATGCGGAAAAGAAATATCCAAAGAAAGGCTGGAAGTTTGTCCGGAAGCCAAATGGTGTTCTGATTGCATCCAATAACTTTCTGCCGACAGACAAGGCTTAGAAATTAAAAATTAGAAATTTTTAATAAAAGTGCCTGTTAAAATTTTTTCAGCCGCCATAAACGGCCTAGAAGCGCAAATTATTGAAGCGGAGATAGAGGCTTCTTACGGTTTGCGCTCTTTTAATATAGTAGGGCTGGCCGACAAAACAATCCAGGAATCAAGAGAAAGAATCGGATCCGCCATTAAAAGCTCCGGATTGAAAAGCCCTCTTTCTCAAGCGGTCAAGCTTTTAGTAAGCCTTGCTCCGGCAGGATTAAAAAAAGAAGGCTCTCTATACGACCTGCCCATAGCTTTAGGATATCTTTTGGCTTCAAAGCAAGCTTTATTCAAAACTGGCGGGAAAATAATAATAGGAGAGCTTTCTCTCAACGGAACTTTGCGCCCGATCAAAGGAGCGCTTATTATCGCCTCAAAAGCAAAAGAAAAAGGGTTTGAAGAAATAATCCTTCCTGAATCTAACGCCAAAGAAGCCTCTTTAATAAAAGGAATAAAAACCGTCGGAGTAAAAAGCTTAAAAGACGCCTTGGCTTATTTGGAAAACCGGCTGAAAATTTCTCCCGCTTCCAATGAGCGCGAAACGGCTGAAATCCGGCCGCCAGACAACTTTGAGGTAAATATGGATTGGATACAAGGGCAGGAGCTCGCTAAAAGAGCCTTAGAGATAGCGGCTTCAGGCGGACATAATATTTTGATGGAAGGGCCTCCGGGAACGGGAAAGACGCTTTTAGCCAAAGCCATGGCCTCTATTCTCCCTCCTCTTTCCTTTGAGGAATCATTGGAAGTTACTAAAATTTACAGCGCCAGCGGCCTTCTCCCTGAAAACAGCTTTATATTAAAAAACCGGCCTTTCCGCTCTCCTCACCATACTGCTTCAGGAGCTTCTTTAATCGGAGGAGGGAATCCTTTGTCCGCCGGAGAAATAACCTTGGCTCATCGCGGCATTTTATTTTTGGACGAATTTCCTGAATTCCATCGGGACGTTTTGGAAAGCCTTCGTCAACCCATGGAAGAAGGAACAGTTTCCATCTTGCGGTCCAGCGGCCGAGCCTCCCTTCCGGCCCGCTTCACTTTAGTGGCCGCCGCCAACCCCTGTCCTTGCGGAAACTTTGGAGACCCTGAAAAAGAATGCTCTTGTCTTCCCGGACAAATTCTAAGATATCGCCGAAAGCTTTGCGGCCCGATAATGGATCGGATAGATTTATTTATCAAAGTCCCCCAAATAAAATTTGAAAGGCTGACAGCCCAAGAGAACAGGGGACAAAGCGAAAAGATAAAAGAAAAGGTGATTGAAGCCAGAGCCGTCCAAGAAGAAAGGCTCAAAAATATCCCCAAATCTTTTACAAACAGCGAGATGGCCGGGCCTCAAATAGAAAAATTCTGCAAGATAAGCGACAGCTCAAAGCAAATATTAAAAAAAGCGGTTGATTCAGGAACCCTTTCAGCCCGAGGCTTTCACAAGATTTTGAAAGTATCCCGCACCATAGCCGATTTGGAAAAATCAGAAGAAATAAAAAACTCCCACGTAATGGAAGCTTTGATGTACCGAAAGAAAGACTAAAAATTCTATTTCTTAAAAGAGAGCAAGGCTCCAAGCCTGTATTTGGCAAGAGGATTGGCAGTCCCGCGGACATCAAAATGCAAATGGCATCCGGTTACGCCGATTACTCTGCCCGTATTACCGATATAACCGATGAGCTGGCCCTGGGAAACGGTTTCGCCGGCGGAAACCAAGACTTTGGACAAATGGGCATAAATAGTAACGACCCCGTTGGGATGGAGAATATTGGTATAAATTCCCAAAGGCCACTGGTTGGCAGATATTTGCACTTTCCCTCCCGCAGAAGCAAAAACGGGAGTGCCGCACTGGTTTGCAATATCAACAGCATTGTAAAAATGAAGCCTTTGGCTGATCGTTCCCGTTGTCGGGATGATAAAATATCCTTCCGGCAAGACATTCCCGGCGCTTTGAGCCAAGATCGGAGTGCTGGCCGCGGTAGGAGAAGACACTTTCCCTCCGGGAACGATAATCATATCTCCAATAATCAATTTTGAGCCTTCTTCCATTTGATTAAAGGCTATAATTTGATCTTGCTGGGCTTTGTAAGTTTTAGCTATTCCAGAAACAGTATCTTTCTCTTTAACAATATGCATTACTCCGGAAACGGGAAGAATAATCAATTTTTGCCCGGCTTTGATAAATGAGCCCTTTTTTAAATTATTGGCCCAAAGGACAGTTTCCGTGCTGATTTTAAATTTCTCCGCAATTCCCGCTAAAGTGTCTCCTTCTTTTACGGTATATTGGATAATGTCTTTTTCTTCTTTTTCTGCTTGAGCTTCTTCCCCAAAATCAGATATGCTCGCCAGCGATTGAGGCTTCACAAAAACGGGAGAGGGCACTCCTTTGAGAATAGACCTCTCTAGAATAGTTAAATTTTGGACAGAGTCAACTGTATTTTGAGCATTTAAGAGGACGCAAGAAGCCGATTTTTCTTCTCCGCCGCTTTCCGCGCAATGATTCTTATTGTCGGCCGCTGCCAAGCTGAAAACGGCCAAAATCCCCAAAAAACAAAAAAGAAGGCTTCTTTTGCTTATGCCGTCTTTCGTTCCTCTTAAAATCAGACTCTTTAATAAAAATTGGATATATTTAGAAATACGCTATATAATTTAATAGTTTCAACTTCAAATGTCAAGCCAATTATCCACAATTAAACAAACCAAGGATCTTTTGGAAAAATACGGCCTAAGCCCCAAAAAAAGCTTCGGGCAGAATTTCTTGGTAAGAAAAGAAGAAGTTAAAAACCTGATTAATGCCGGAGAAATAAAAAAAACCGACATTGTTTTGGAAATCGGTCCGGGCATCGGAATTTTGACCAAAGAGCTGGCTAAATCAGCCCGAAAAGTAATTGCCGTAGAGAAAGATTTCCAAATGGCTAAAATCCTTGAAGAAGAGCTTTCCCTCTTGAAGATCGGCAATGTAGAAATAGTCCGAAAAGATATTTTGGATTACTTGAAAGAAGACGGTTTAAAGCTAAAAGAATATAAAGCGGCGGGAAATATTCCTTTTTACCTGACGGCTCATTTGATCAGGCTTCTTTTAGAATCTCCCAATCCTCCAAAAAATATGGCTTTCGTCCTGCAAAAAGAAGTGGGACAGCGCATTGCCAGCCTTCCGCCAAAAATGAGCCTTCTTTCGGCTTCGGTCCAATTTTACGCCAGCCCCCGATTGTGCGGATATATTAAAAAATCTTCCTTTTGGCCCTCCCCAGCGGTTGATGCGGCAATTATTAAAATCTCCCCGAAGCCCCTTGATCCAAATGTAAATCGCGATCTTTTTTTTAAAATTTTAAAAGCCGGCTTTTCCCAGCCGCGGAAGCAAATCGCCAACAACTTATCAATTTCTTTAAAAGCTGATAAAATAGAAATCAATAACTGGCTTTTAAAAAATAACATCCAGCCTTCCCAAAGAGCAGAAACATTATCAATAGGGGATTGGATAAATTTAACAAAAACTTTCAATGATTAAAAAAACGGACAAGATTCTCTTTTTCTCTGCCGTTGTTTTTATCTCTTTGTTTTTTTCCGCTTCTTTTTGCTCGGCGGCTTTTGATTTGGCCACTCCCATAATTATCGGTTTTTTGCAAATTGCCTGCCAAATTGTCCTTTTTTTGACTTCAGGGATTTTAGGCCTGGCTGGAGGCTTTTTAGAAATAATGGCCAGCCCGCAGTTTATCGCCGCCAAATTCACCAGCAACGAATTTGTGGCGCTGGGAACGAATATCACGCTAGGGTTTGCCAATATCGTCATCCTTTTGTCTCTTTTGGCCATAGGAATCGGCACGGCTTTAAGGCTGGACAAGTTTGACGCCAGGAAAAATTTTTCCAGTTTATTGATCGTTATTTTCTTGATTAATTTTTTTGCTCCTCTTTTTTGCGGATTGATTATAGACGCTTCCAATATTGTAATGAATTTTTTTATCGGTAGCGGATTTTCAGCTTCCAAGGTTCTTTCAAACGCCTTGGCCGCCCAAGGAAATAATCTAGCATCTCACGCCAACGGACTTGCCACGATAGTTGAGCTTTTGAATCTAAAATTTCTGATGCAGACTGTCATTATGATTGTTTTTAACCTCTCTTTAGCTATTGTCCTCTTTCTTTTCGGCCTTCTTTTCGTTATGAGATACGCCGCGCTTTGGACACTGGTCATCCTTTCTCCTTTGGCTTTTTCTTGTTATATCCTCCCTTCCACTAGAAAGATATTCAACACTTGGATGAATCAATTCGTCAACTGGTGTTTTGTGGGAGCTATTGCTTCTTTCTTTCTTTATTTGGGCCAGCAATTAATAGGCCTTATCTCTCAAGGAAACTTGGTGCTGGTTCCTCCCGGCCAAAGCTCAAACTGGTATGGGATGGAGAGCGTAATGCCATACATAGTGGCAATTATCTTCTTATTCATAGGCTTCTTCTTCTCTCTAAGCTCAAGCGCCATGGGCTCGGGAGCCGTAATCGGATACGCGCAGGGACAAACTAAAAAACTCGGTAATTGGGGCGCGAGAAGATTTATCAAAGCTCCCGCTAAAGAAGGAGGAAAGGATGCGGTAAGATCAAGGGCGACAGAAAAAGTCGCGAAAGGAATTTCCTCTCTCGGCTCAAGCCTTTCTCCTTCTTGGGGAGAAGGAGAAAAAGGAGTCAGCGGCTGGGCGAAAAGACAAGCCGCAAAAGGCTTGGGCGTTCCGGGAAGAGCTCTCGGAGGAGCGGGAGCGGCCTTGTCTATGGAAAGAGACAAGCAGATAGGAGAGATAACCAAAAAAGCCGAAGAGATGAAAACCAAAGAGCTGAAAGGAGCTTTAAAGGGAGGCTCTCTCGGAGAAAAAGGATCTTTAAAAAACGGCTTGATCGTGGCGTCTTTCCTTACGGATAAAGACGAAGGAAAGAACAAAGAAGCAAGAGAGAAAATAAAAGTTATGAACAAGGGAGAGATTGAAGCTATGGTTAGGGCTCTTTTGAAAGAAGGAAAGAACAAAGAGGCTGACGCAATGGGAAGAATATCTCTTCTTATGAAAAAGACTAAAGATTTAAAAGAAATAGGATTTAAGGAATTAAGCCCCGAAGAAAGAGAAAAAAACAAAGAATGGAAAAATAAATGGAGCGGCCATGCCGACAGACTGATAGACACCGCCGACATTGATACTATTAAAAAATACGGCGGAGACATTTCAGAGTCCGAAGAGATGATGGCCTCCGCCGCCAGGCTCTGGGGACAGGGGAAAGTTAAGGCTGCAGCGGAACAATTTGAAGACAAATTTATTAAAAAATACTGCGAAGCGGCAGACAACATAGGCTTTAAAGAAATGCTGAAAGAAAATCCCGGAGCCGTAATGTTCAGGATAAGCAGCGCCGCGCAGGATGCCGGATTTACCCCTCCTGTCAACAATGAAGGAAAATTGATTATGAAAAAAGAAGAAGTGCAAGCGATAAGAAGAGAGATCAAAACTCAAACAGGCTCTTTTGGATTGGCCGGACCGCACGGCGAGCCGATCAGCCAATTTAAAAAATTTCAAAGCTCGTTAAAAGACGCACAGAGAGACTTGGAAAAAGAAGTAAAAAAAACGGAAGAAAAAAAAGAAAGACGGAATCCTCCAAGAGGGACGGAAACCGGACCGAAAAGAAGCGACAAGCGGCCTCCGGGGACATAAAAAAAGAAACTGAAAATTCAGTTTCTTTTTTGTTTTATTTGCTCTTTTTCTTTTCTGAAGCTGAAGACACCACTCTTTCAACCATTTGAGACAATCCCGGAACGACCGTCAAGCTGGCAGAAAGAGGACTTTTTTCCGCGGCCTCAAACATTCGGATAAACTTTCCGTCCTCTCCATGTTTCAGTATTGTATCATACACCTTCTCAATTCTTCCTGCTTCGGCTTCGGCCAATGCGGAAATGCCGGCGGCTTCATGTTCTTTGGTTCTTTTCGTTAATGTCACTTCCCGATATGAAGCCGGGGGATCAATTTCCTTTGATTGCAGAGACTTGACGTCTACCCCATACTCCTTAAACTGCTCAAAAAATTTGCGCTGGGATAAAATTTCCATAAAGGTTTTGTCCAGCTCAAATTTTTTTTGATCATTTTCTCCTACCATCTCTTCATAGGAATATTCTCCTATGATGTCTTTAATCGCCGGGCCGGCTTTTACGATCGTTAATTCTAGGGAATTTTCTGCATTAAAGAGCCATTTGTAAACGTTTGACGGAGCGGCAGTCATTATCATTGTAAAATCCAAGGGGACTGAATTTTTATCTTCAGCCTCTTGGATCTTGAAAGCATAATAGTCGTCTTCAAGAAGGACATAGTCTTGCCATCTTTCTTCGTGAATTTCTATGTTCCCTTCATTGTCCAAAGTAGCCCATCTGAATTTATGGGCATATATTTTATCAAACGGATAAAATCCTACCCATCGCAAGCCTCCGAAGAAATCCCAAAAGCTTCTTTGTTCTCCTTCTACAACATTCCACTCCAAATCAAAAGTTCTTCCTCTCCATGACATCAAGCACTTCTTAAACTTTTTTCCTCTGACGACCACTTTTGCCGTTCCTTCGTCAACAAAGGTAAAACAAATGTTATTCGGCGCCAGATAGAACCAAATAAGACAGATAAAGAAAAAAAATATCGCAGCCAATAAGAGCAAAAATATTATTAAATCCATATTTTTCTTTTAAAAGACCTTTTCAGCCCAGGCATAGCCCTCGGCTGGAAAAATAATCTTTTAAAGATTAATTACAGCCTTGGGTTGTCCAAGCTTTATTTCTTTTTTATAAAACAATTTTGACATATTGTCAAATATTTTTTCCCGAAAAATTTATCGCGTCTTATTGCTTCTCTTTTTAGAACAGGGGAAAAGTTTGCTTTTGCCAAAAATTTTTTTATGTTAAAATATCTTATATGTTAAAAGAAATTTCCGAAAAGCAATTTTGGGAAACATACAAATCTCTGCCGGAAGAGCTTCAAGAAGCGATTTTTTCCGAAAAAACGGCTGAGATAATTTTTAATATATGTACGGATAACGAGATAGAAGACCTTCGTATTTCTAAAATTGCGAAATGCGTAGGAAGGACTCTTCTTGGCTTTCTCCCTCCGGAACAGCTGCAGCCCACTTTAGAATTGGATTTGGATATTGCTTCCAAGACGGCTGAAAATATCTGCCAAGCCATATACTCTTCAATTTTAGAGCCGGTCAGAGCACAATTAACAAAACTGTATCTTACAAGCAATAAGAGAAAGGAATCTTCTTTGGAAGAAGGAGCTTCTTCGTCCGTTAAAAAACAAACTGAAAAAAAAGAAGAAATTTCTCCGGCCGGCGGCGCCAAAGAAAAGGAAAAGTCTTTTGATTCTTACCGTGAATCCATAAATTAAATTTACAAATGCAATTTCAAGTTCCTCAATTCATTGAAAAAGAAACAGGTTTTTTAGGGCCTCTGACAATTCGGCAAACCGTTATTTTCTCCGTTGCGGCGGGAGCTGTTCTTTTTGCATGGATATTTTTCGGCAAATCCAATTTTATGATTTTTTTAATGCTTTCCGTCCTCTTTGTCTCCGGAGCCGCAGCTCTTTCTTTTTTAAAAGTAAACGGCCTTAACCTAACAATCGTCTTAAAAAACTTCCTGTCTTTTTTTTCAGCTTCCAAGCTTTATCTTTGGCAAAGAAAAGAAATCACCGTTTATTGCGAAAAAAAGGCTTCCGCCCCGTTGAAGAAAGAACCGGAAAAAGAATCTCCTTTAAAAATCAGCGGAGCAAGCAAAATAAAAGACTTAAATAAAAAAATAGAATTTGGAGGATAGCTTATGCCAAAATCGTCAACTCAACAATTTTTACCGATAGATCAAATCAGAGAGGGAGTGGCAGTAATGAAAGACAAGTCGCTAAGGGGAATTTTGCTTGTTTCTTCTTTAAATTTCGCTTTAAAATCAGACGAAGAGCAAACGGCTATAATTTATCAGTTCCAAGATTTTTTAAACTCTTTAGACTTTTCCTGCCAAATATTGGCGCAGTCCAGGAAACTTAATATCACCGGGTATCTTGAAAAGCTTAAAGAAATTGAATCAAGGCAAGAAAACGACCTGTTAAAAACGCAGACCGTTGAATACAGAAAATTTATAGAAAAAATAATCAGCAGCGGATCAATTATGGCTAAAAACTTTTATGTGGTTGTGCCTTATTATCCTCTGATTGAAATACCGGGAGTGGCCGGAAACGCCGAAAAAAACGCCAAAGCGTCCAAAAAAGACTTAACCGAAGAAAAGTTCCAACGGGGGAAATACCAGCTTTGGCAAAGAATGGAATATGTCGTTCTAGGATTAAGGCGATGCGGCTTGAGAGCAAGCCCCTTAAGCACTCCCGAGATTATAGAAATTCTTTGGTCTTCCCATCATCCAAAAGAAGCGGAGTCGGGATACTATCCCGAACTGCCTCCTGAAATGCTGGTTTAATTTTTACAAAACAATGAACTTTTTTAAAAAAAACCAACCGGAAAAACTCTTTGAAGCGGAGCATATGGACGCCAAAGATATAATCGCCCCCGCTTCCATAGAAATAAAACAAAACTCAATCAAGCTCGGCGAAAAATTGGCCAAGACTTATTTTGTTTTTTCTTACCCGAGATATCTTACCACCGGATGGCTTTCTCCCATTATTAACTTGGACATACCTTTAGATATTTCTTTCTTCTTTCATCCCATGGAAACGGCGGACACTTTAAAAAAATTGAGACGAAAAGTTACCGAAATCCAAGTGGAAATAATCAGAAACGAAGAAAAGGGAAGAGTAAGAGACCCTTCTTTGGAAACAGCCTATAATGATTTGGAAAACTTGCGCGACAGTCTTCAGACCGCGCAAGAAAAAATGTTTAAATTCGGACTCTATATTACCGTCTATGCCGACAGCGACTCCCAGCTTAACGATATTGAAACAACATTAAGATCTGTTTTAGAGTCGCGTCTAATATATTTGAAACCCGCCCTTTACCAGCAGAAAGAAGGCTTTCTTTCCGTTTCGCCTTACGCTATGGACAAGTTACAAGTCCATACAAGCATCAACACAGGGCCGCTATCTTCCGTTTTTCCTTTTGTTTCTTTTGACCTTAGCTCCAATGAAGGAATCTTATACGGGATGAACAAACACAACAGTTCTTTGGTCCTTTTTGACCGTTTTACTTTGGAGAACGCCAATATGGTAATTTTCGCCAAGTCCGGCTCCGGAAAATCTTATGCGGTCAAGCTTGAGATTTTAAGATCTCTAATGATGGGAGTGGAAGGCATTATTGTTGATCCGGAAAACGAATATGAAATGCTGGCCGATGCCGTCGGAGGATCATTCTTCAAAATCTCTTTAAGCTCGGACAGCCACATCAACCCTTTTGATCTTCCCGTTCCCAGGGAAGATGAAGATCCCGAAGACGTTTTAAGGTCAAATATCATCAATTTGGTGGGATTGGTCAGGCTGATGCTTGGAGGATTAAATCCTGAAGAAGACGCAATCATTGATCGCGCCTTGGCCGAAACTTATGCCGCCAAAGATATCACTCCCGACTCCGATCCAAGCACATGGAAGGAAAAAACTCCCATTATGTCGGATTTGGAATCGGTTTTGGAAACCATGGAAGGGGCAGATTCTCTTGTCCAAAGAATAAGAAAGTTCACTCAAGGAACTTTTGCCTCTTTTTTCAACCAGCAATCAAACATTTCCATGGACAAATCTTTGGTCGTTTTCGGCATCAGAGACATGGAAGACGAATTAAGGCCGATGGCAATGTTTATTATTATGCGATACATTTGGAATGAAATCAGGGCGGAGCTGAAAAAAAGGCTGCTGGTAATAGACGAAGCATGGTGGCTGATGCAGTCCGAAGACGGAGCTTCTTTTCTGTACGGGATAGCAAAACGCGCGCGCAAATATTGGCTGGGAGTAACAACCATTACGCAGGACGTCTCCGATTTTATGAAATCTTCCTACGGCAAACCGATTATTACCAACTCTTCTCTCCAAATACTCCTTAAGCAAAGCCCTGCCACCGTTGATATCCTGCAGCAAACATTCAACCTTACGGATCAAGAAAAATTCCTGCTTTTGGAGACGCCGGTGGGAGAGGGAATCTTTTTTGCCGGAATGAAGCATGTTTCCATTAAAATAGTCGCTTCTTATACTGAAGATCAAATCATCACTTCCAGTCCCGAACAGATATTAAAGATAAAAGAGGCTAAAAACAATCTTTAGTTTTTATTAAAAAATGGCAGAAGAAATTAAAACAGAAGCGGAAGAAGGAAGCAAAGGAAATTTTCTAGCTTTTACGACTCCCGAAGGAATGGTAATGATGACTTCCGCGGTGATGGTGGATGTTTCGGGATTCTTTGGGTTTCCTTGGCTTTTTATTCCGGATCTATTTTTCGGATTTTGGCTGATGATGAGAGGAAGCGTAAAGTCTGCAGAGAATGGGCAAGAGCCAGTAAAAAAGCAAGAGAGAGGACAAGAGAAAAATAAAAAGCCTTCCGCTCCGCCGAAAGCGGGGAAAAGAGCAAAAAAAGTCAGACGGATTAAGTGGCTTAGGGTAGTTGTTTTTATCGGAGAGCTGATTCCCGTTATTAACATTTTGCCTCTTTGGATCATCCTTGTTTTTTCAGAATTGTTTTATAACAGCTAAAAAATGAAAAGAATCAAAAAATCTTTAAAGGTTTTCTTTATCTCCTGCTTTTTTGCCGGCTTTTTATTTTTTTATGTCGCCAACGCCAACGACCTTGAAATATCTTATCCTCCCATGCCGCAAGTGGAAGCTCCGACAACGACCGAAAGCAGCTTGGAAAATTATATAAAATATTTTTTTAATTTCGCCTTCTCTGCGGCAGGACTCGTCTTGCTTGCCGCTCTTATCCAAGGAGGCCTTTCTTATCTTTCTTCGGCTGGGAACGCCGCCAAAACAAAACTGGCAAAAGAAAGGATCGTCTCCGGATTTTTGGGAGTAGCCGTTATTCTTTGTTCTTGGCTCCTTTTGTATGCGCTAAACCCGCGAATAGCCTTTTTTTCTTTTGATAAAGCCCCTGTTTCCGTTTCAATTACAGTGCCTCCGGAAGAAAAAACGGACAGCAAAAGAACTTTCTTGCAAATACCTCTCGGCGTTTTAGTTGAAAAAGCTTTAACGGGCAACGAAGCCCAAATTAAACTTGACAGCGTAAAAGGACAAAATGAAGAACTGAAAGAAAAAGCAAAAAAGCTCAAAGAGCTGAATGAAGAACTGAAAGACCTCGCTCTTTCTTGCGACTGCGGCAATTCCACCTGCGGAAGCACAGCCGATAACTGCAAAGGAAGCGGATATGGATGCCAAATTAGCTGCGACCAAAACGCGATTAACGCAAAGATAGATGAAATAAATGTATTTATAGAAAATCTCAAATCCTTCCAAAAAGATTACTTTGTCTCTACCAGGTGGGATTTTGATGACGGCAGAAACGAATTAAAAATAGCCGCTTCTCTCTTAACGGGCGCCTGCGACTCTCCCGTAATGACTCAAAACGATATGATGGAAGCCTCTGCGATGATAGGCCGGGACGGCCTTGAGATTAAAACTTTGAGCGGATGGCCAAGCAATAAAATCGTCTTTGACGGAAAGACAATAGACGATCCCATTACCTTCTACTGCGAGCATCCGGATATTGACAGCGCGCTGGGGTCAACCGCTTTTGAAGACATACTTGAAATAGTCGCCATAGAAGATTATCCGGACATCGCAAGCGATCAAGCTCCGGGAAACGCCGCTCCTCCCGCAGGGAGCCAAGATTACAGAATAAGAGACAACCAAAATAATTATCCTTATCTAAGCCAAGGAGATTCCAAAACACAATGCATTAGGTGGGTAGGATGCGGACCGACTTCTTTGGCTACCGTAATAAGATACTTCGATCCTTCAGCAACGACAACGGCAGAAAGCTTGGCAAGAGAGTTTGAATCACAGGGAAGCTTCTATTATTGTTCCTGTCTAAGTAAATCATGCTCGGGAGGAATAACCTCCGCGGCTTCCGCCTCCAGCTATGTCAGCTCAAAATACAACATCCAGTATGAAAGGCTGGCAAGAGATCCGCAAACCGTAAAAAACGAGATATTAAAAAATCGGCCGGTATTAATCGCCAGCTGCGTTTTTGGCCCTTACGCCAAATATGGAGGACATCTTTTGGTAATTAATGGAGTAAATTATACCGGAGAGACGATAAATTATTTTTACGTTATGGATCCGTGCCACTATAACTACACCACCATCAGCTTGAAAGACCTTAGCAAGTGCGGAGCTTATATTTACAGTTTTTCTAAATAAAATATGAAAAGAGCAACAAAAATATTTTTTATTTTCGCAACGATCTCCGTTTTTTCTTTAACCGCTAATCTTTTTTTGCACAAAGCAAAAGCGGAAGAGAACACAAGTAGCGAGCCTCTTTCCTGCAACCAGGAAATACCGATAGGGGAGATAATAGAAGAGACGGTCGGCTTTATGGGAGGAGTAAGAAGCGACGCAATAGGCCTGCAATCTTTGTTAAAACAAGAGATTTCGGCTTCCCAAGAATTAATCTTGTCTGTGCAGTCTTGCGACATCGGCAATTGCTCTCCCTCGTGCGATCTCAAAAGTTATTCCGTATCAGACGGACAAGGAGGAGCGCAAGTTTTCTCTTACTGTGAAGCCAATAACTGCAACGGACAAATTTGCCCTGAAAGCAAAATATCCTCCGATTTTGCCAAAGTAAAATCTATTTATGAAGAAATTGAACAAGCCCAAGAATCGGCAGAAAAAGCTATTACAAAAAAAGATTTTTCTTTTTCAATAAAGCCCTATGTCAACCCTCTTCTTCCTTTTCCCGTAGGACTTTATCCAGAAATAACGAATAAGACAAAATCTGAAGCAATCCAAGCAAAGCTTGACGCATCTAGAGGCCTTTTTGACTCCTGCTTCTCAACCCCCCAAGAATGGCAAGAAGTTCTAGAAGGGAAAAAAATCGGCAAGGTTCTTCTTTCTTGCAGAGAGAGTCTTGATTTTGCAAAAGACGACTTGAGCCAAGAATGCAAAGACTCCTGCCTAAACGATCCTAAAGGAGAAAAATGTACCGAATGCTTGGGATGCAAAAGCGCCGGCAATTTTTTCTGCTGCACTACAAAATAAGAAATTAAGAAATAAACGATATATGAAAAAAATAAAACAACCGTCGGCCGTATTAACATTTTTGGTTTTGATGGGGCTGTCCTCGGCCGGAATCTGCTCCGCGGCGCTTGAATTGGCGTATCCTCCTTTGGGAAGCATCCAGCTTCCTGCCAACCCGTCTTTGGTGGAATATCTAAGGTATATCTTCGCTTTTACGGTGTTGGTATCCGGCATTATCGCTTTTGGGATGACTGTTTCCAGCGGTATCAAGTGGCTGACTTCCGCCGGGAACGTAAGCAAAACATCAGCGGCAAAAGAAGAAATGTTTTCTTCTTTTTTGGGTATTGTTATCGTCCTTTGCTCTTGGCTGGTTCTAAACACAATAAACCCGCAGTTGACCGCTTTCAATATTTCTCCCATACAAAAAGAAGGAGTTACCGTGACTCTGGCCAATGCCAATCCAAACGACAACCTAAGAACATACGCATCTTCTGTCAGCAAGCTAGAAGAAATCAGCCATATTGATTTTGATAAAACAAAAATAGACGTTTACTTTTATCCCGAAGAAAACTGGAAAGAAACAAGCTCTAAAAAGACCAAGGCGTTGCCGGGAGACGTAAAAGACAGCCCAAAATCAATGGAAATAGTATGGAAAACCCCGGGAGTTCAGCTTTGTTACGTCCAAGACGGAAAAGACATTTGCGATTCCTATAACTACAACACTCCCGGCTTCGGAGAAAACGACAACAAATACACAAAAATAAAAATTATTGATGAAAGAGGCCAAGGTGGAGATGTTGTTGTAAAATATATAGCTATCGTCTTTGAAGAAGACAATTATAAGGTGGGAGGACTGGAAATATACAAGTCGCCGGACTCTTCCGGCCAATCAGGCTCCGCATGGCCCCCGCCGCAACAACAGCAAAGCACCGCATATACCAGTCCTTTGCAGTATCCGACGACACAGCAGGGTTTTAGCAGCGCCGCGACACTAGATCTGACAGCCTATGAAGAGGACATAGACAACGGATGGGCTTCTTCAATAAAAATATATACTTATAAGCCCAATGGAGACAATAATGGAAGAGTTGACTTGTATTCCGCCATAGAGTTCGGAGGAGAAAGCTGGGGGACAGACAGCGAAGCAACGGTAAACTTGCAGTCCGTTAATTCTTCTTTAAGCCAAAACGTTTGGTCCGTCAGTATCTCGGGGAACAGAGTTGTTGTTTTTTGCGAAAATGAAAACTGCGGAGACACAAAAAATAACAAGTGCCAAATTATTGAAGCTACCGACGCCAACTTAAATGACCAATGGATAGGGAGGTGCCAATCTCATTGGTATAACATTTGGCAAAAAAACGAACCGTGTATGAAATGCGCGGACATTAGAATCTTCAACAAATAAGAAAAACAAAAACGGACCTTTTAAGGTCCGTTTTTTTATTCTAGCTAAAAAATTATAAAGGCCTTATGACTACTCTTCTTTCCGGGTTTTCTCCGATGCTTTCCGTTCTAACATCGGCGCGGTTGGCTAGCTCCAAATGGATTATCCTACGGTCAAAAGCCGAAAAGGAAGGAAGCATTTTCTCTCTTCCGGAAGATGCGACTTCATCGGCAAAGCTCCTGGCCAGTTCCTTTAAATAGTCTGTCTTTCTTTTTTTATAATCTTCTATATCCAGCTCCAAAAAAATTTCTTCTTCCGCTGTTTTTTTAATAATTTTTGACAAAAGGTGCTGGAGATCCGCCAAAGTTTGGCCGTTTTGCCCTATTAAAAGCCTTGCTTCTTCTGACTTCAAATTTACACACAAAACATTTTCTTTAAAAGAGGTTTCTGTTCCTACGGGACATCCCATCTTGTCAAAAAAAGTTTTTATTATTTCTTCAAAGATTTTAATATCCATTTTTAAGCAGTTTTTTTATTAAAAACAAGATAATTTTGACCGATGGAAAAAACAGTGTTTATCAGCCAATACAGCCCCAAGCCGGAAGGAAGGGCCGCTAAAATCATTATAGTCATAATTGGAAAGAAATAAAGAGAGTATTTCTGCATCATAAAAGAAAATTGCGCCGCTTGATCTTCGGCTCCCGGCTTTGCAGCCCCTGAAGGCATAGCGGTTTTTGTTTGGAAGTATTGAGCGGCTCCCACGACCAAAGCAAGAAGAATATTGGATTTGGAAAGATCTATCCCTAAAAACATTTGATGAATATCTTGCGGCCTTGGAATGAAAGAATATAAAAGGTCCAAGTGAGTCTGTCCCACTCCCGATTGAAAGATCTGGTAAAGGGCGATAAAAATAGGAAGCTGGATTAAAAGAGGCAAAAATCCGGAGAAAGGGTTAAACTTTTTTTCTTTATAAAGCCTCATCATCTCCTCCGCTTGCTTTTGCTTGTCTTCTTTGTATTTCTTTTGTATTTCTTTAATCTTCGGCTGAAGCTCATTCATTATTTTTTGAGACTTTAGAGCTTGCTGAGTAGGGGAGAAAAGAACTATCTTAAGAAACAATGTAGTTAAAATTATAGCCAAACCAAGACTTTGGCCCGGAAAAAAAACATAGAAAGAGACTATAAGGTTTACCAGGGGCTGATAGAAAAAAAGATGGAAAAAAGTACCGACAAACTCAAACATAAATTATTTCTCTAAAAATTTGATTTTTTTAAGACTGTTTTCAACAATAAGAGATTTTTCTTCGTAGCTTTTGTCTTTTATCTCCGGCCAAGCCATAAAGACTAAATCGTATCCTTTTCTAGCTCTGTCTATATTCCTCCAAATAATTTCTCTTATTTGACGTTTTATTTTATTCCTGTCCACCGCCCTCTTTGCCGTTTTCTTGCTTACTATTATTCCAAAACGGCTCCATGGCAAGCCGTTTTCAACGGCTTTTAAAAAAAGGGTTTTTTGTTTAAACCCTTTTCCTTTCTTCAAGACTTTTTCAAAATCCTTCTTTTTGGTTAGCCTGTTCTCTTTCGGCAACATATTAATTCCTAATAATTGGCTAAAATAAAAAACCGCCCAAACCCAAAGATATTTAGACGGTTAGCTTCCATCGGCCTTTTTGCCTTCTTCTTGCTAGTGTTCTTTTGCCTGCCTTGGTAGATTTTCTAGCTAAAAAGCCGTGAGTTCTTGCTCTCTTTTTCTTTTTTGGACTGTAAGTTTGGCTCATGCATTTAAATATATCAAAAAATCCTTTTTTGTCAATCAAAATCGGCTTGGGAAGCTGCCAACAGCTTGTCCACAATTATTACACAGAAAAATTAAAAACCTTGAAAAAGATACGGTTCTTTACTTATCCACAGGTTATACTCTATAATAATTTCAGACAAGAAGACTCAATTGTTTTAAACAAAAAAGCCATAACTCTAAAATTAGAAGACAATATCATTTTAAGAATAGAGAACATATGACACATCAAGAACTTTGGCAGACGGTACTGGCTCAAATCCAGTTAAACATTTCTCCCGCTAACTTCGCTACATGGTTTACAAACACTAAAATTGTCTGCCAAGAAGAAGGAACCGTTACAGTGTCTGTCCCGAATTCTTTTGCAAAAGAATGGCTAGAGCAAAAATACAACAAAGAAATACTAAAGATATTAAGAACTTTAGATTTATCAATTAAGGAAATCATTTATCAAATAGAGCTGCCTGCAACAAAAATAAAAGAAAACTCCAGGCGCGCTGAGACTCAAGAACTCCCCGCCGAACAGCTTGGCTTTGCCGAACTGGAAACAGACAAGGAGACAAACCTTAATTCAAAATACAGCTTCCAAAACTACATAATCGGACCGTTTAACGAGCTGGCTTATGCCGCGGCGGAAGCCATCATCAAAGAGCCCGGAAAAGCCTACAACCCTCTTTTTATTTATGGGGGAGTTGGGCTGGGAAAAACCCACCTTCTCCAGGCCGTCGGAAACGAACTGTCTAAGGGTTCTTCTCCTTACAAGGTAAAATATATCCCTTCCGACAAATTGATTTCCGTCATTGTAAACTCTATTCGCAACAACAGTATTGAAAGCTTAAAATCAGATCTTAGAAAAGTAGACGTGTTAATCGTTGACGATGTCCAGTTTTTTGCCGGAAAAGAAAAAACACAGGAAGAGTTTTTTCATACTTTTAACGATCTTTACCAAAAAGGGAAACAAATTATCCTTTCTTCCGATCGTCCGCCAAAAGCCATTCCCGCCATAACAGAAAGACTAAAGTCGCGATTTGAAGGAGGAATGGTGGCAGATGTAAGTCTTCCGGACTACGAAACAAGGCTGGCTATTTTAAAGCAAAAAACATTGGAAAAGAACACTGAAGTTCCTCCAAAGGTTTTAGAATATATAGCCGCAAACATCCAAAAAAATGTCAGAGAAATAGAAAGCGCTTTAAACCGGCTTTTGATTTTTCAAAAAATAAACAATAAAGTTCCCAGCTTTGAAGAGGCAAAAAAACTCTTAAGAACCATTATTGTTTCTCCTTCAAAATTCACCAATCCCACTCGCATAATACAAGCGATAAGCGAATTTTACGACCTTGAAGATAAAAGCTTGTTTTGTTCCTCTCGCAAAAAAGAATTTGTTAAGCCTCGCCAATTGGCAATGTATTTACTAAGAAAAGAGTTAAGTTTTTCTTTTCCCGCCATAGGCAGAAAATTCGGAGGGAAGGATCACACAACCGTAATGCATGCCTGCCAGTTGATTAATCGAGAGATACAAGAGAGTGAAAGATTTTCCCAGGAGGTGGATTTGATTTTGCAAAAAATATACATTATGGATGCTTAATTTTTAAAAGCTGTGGATTGCTTGTTTAAAAAACTTTTACAAAACAGAGGAAAAAGAAAGAATTAAAAATGGATATTTTTACCTCTTTTTATTTTTTCTTTTCTTTATTGCAAACAACAACAAGCTACTCCTTTCTTTCCTCCTCTTACAATCCACAATTTTTTTAAATTTAAGATATTTAAAAAAATACATTTCCATATATTATCCACAAAGATTTTATAGGGAGTAACAATAATAATAAAATAAATTTTATAAATTAATTATTTATTATATTTATTATGAAAATCACCTTACTGGCCAAAAACCTAAAAAAGGGCTTGGGAATAGTTGAGAAAATAACAGGAAGAGTTTCAACTTTACCCATATTAAATAATGTTTTAATTGAAGTTAAATCCAATTTTATTAAACTGTCTACAACGGATTTAGAATTGGGAATTCAATGGTGGGGGCTTTGCAAAACCGAAAGAGAAGGGAAAATAACAGTGCCTGCGAAGTTCTTTTCCCAATTAATAAATTCCCTAAACGATGAAAAAATAAACATAGAAGAAAAAAATAAAACAGTTTCCATTGAGAGCGATGCTTATAACGCTAAAGTTAAAGGAATATCAGCCGAGGACTTTCCCATTATTCCGGTTTTTTCCAAGGATATTTTTATTGAGATAAACAGTAAAAAATTAAGAGACGGCTTGGCGGAAGTTATTGATTTTACCAGTTTATCTCAAGTAAGGCCGGAAATTTCAGGAGTTTTTTTCTTTTTTACAGATAAGGATTTGAAGCTTGTTACAACCGACAGTTTTCGGCTGGCTGAAAAAACCGTAAAGTTTTCTTCCGAAAAAAAAGAAGATTATAAAAATTTATTTAAAAAAGAGATCAGTTTTATTCTTCCTCAAAAAACAGCCAAGGAATTGATTTCCATTTTAAGCGAAACGGAAAAGAACACAAAGATATATTTATCAGAGTCTCAAATTATGTTTGAAACCTCATTAAAGGAAACAGATCATCCGGAGGTTAATTTGGTTTCCAGGCTGATAGAGGGAGAATATCCGGCTTATCAAGAAATAATACCGAAAGAAAGCAAAACAAAAATTACCGCAAAAAAAGAAGACTTTGTTAAGCAATTAAAAGTGGCCAGCTTGTTTGGAGGAAAAATAAACGAAATAAAAATCAAAACCGCTCCGGAAAAAAAGAGTTTTGAAATCTTAAGCCAAGACTCTGATTTGGGAGAAAACAGATCTGTTATATCGGCGAAAGTAGAAGGAGATAAAGATGAGGTTTCTTTTAACTGGAAGTTTCTCTTGGAAGGACTAAACCATATAAAAAGCTCTGAAGTTGTTTTTGGCTTGCAAGACAATAAAGGTCCGGCGATCTTAAGGCCGGTAGGAGATGCAAGTTATCTTTATGTGGTGATGCCTATAAACCCCGACTAATCGCGTGAAATTTATAATTTTCAGAGGCTCAATTTTAAAAAATTGAAAATTCTTAAACAAAAACATCTAATAAGATAGATGTTTTTGTTTGGGATTAATATATCATCTCTCCGGTGGTGGTGCTGTAAAGGTGGACAGGAGTTGTTGTTTGGTTTGGGTTTAATGAGTTTTCCGTTGCCGGAGGAGGAGAGGGATCGCTGTTTGAAGCGGGAAGATTAATCATTTGTTCTCCCACTTTTGGCAAGGCGTAAAGAAGAAACGACCTCCAAATAGGTCCGGCTAAAGCTTCACTAATCTTCTGCATTGTTGCCCTGTT
Organism: Minisyncoccota bacterium; assembly: GCA_028706715.1. Classification (GTDB taxonomy): domain Bacteria; phylum Patescibacteriota; class Minisyncoccia; order Minisyncoccales; family JAQTVQ01; genus CAIMDX01. The sequence continues at coordinate 50,865 of JAQTVQ010000002.1, forward strand.
GTTGTTGCCCGTCCAAACGCCGACAGCTAAATTTGAAGTATATCCGATCGTCCAGCCGTCTTTGTTTTCTTGGGTTGTTCCGGTCTTAACGGAAACTTTGTAATTCTCAAAATAAAGATTTGATCTTGGCCCGAAAACAGGAGTTCTAGCTTCGTTGTCGGACAAAATATCGGTTATTAAACTGCAGACATCTTTTTCTAAAACTTTTTTAGGAGTGGGGCTGTTTTTGTATAAAATATTTCCGTTTGCATCTTCTATTTTTAAGATGGCGGAGGGCGGGATGCGGTATCCTCCGTTGGCAAAAACGCTATAAGCGGAAACCATATCTATTAGCTTGACGTCTCCGGCGCCGAGAACCAAAGGAAGGCCGTAAAACGAGGCCGGCTCATTGAGAGTTGTTATTCCCATTGCTTTTGCCATAGCAATGCTGTCCTCCAGTCCGGCCATATCTCTTAAAACCTTTAAAGCCGGAATGTTGAGGGATTGAGCCAAGGCGTTTCTTAAGGTAATCGGGCCTCGGAAGTATCCGTCATAATTTTGAGGAATATAGTGTTTTCCTCCAAAAACTCCAAAATCGGTCAATTCGTCTACAACGATGCTTTTATCGTTAAATCCTTTGCGAAAAGCTTCAGCGTAAACAAAAGGCTTGAAAGAAGATCCCGGCTGTCTGTTTCCCTGCGAGGCAACATTGAAGTCGGGAACAAACTTACAAGTGGCGGTCGGATCGCATCCTTCAGGGAAAGGATCGGCTTCAGGGTCTGCCGAACCGACCATTGCCAGTATCTCTCCGTTCTTGGGGTTTATCGCGACGAGAGAGCCGTTATACGCTCCGTAAGCATTGTTTCTTTCTGTTCCTTCTTTGACTTCTTTTTCCGCCGCTCTTTGCAAATCCCAGTCAAGAGTTGTATAAACTTTTAATCCTTTTGTTTCCAAAAAGCTTTGGCCGTATTCTCTTTCTATTTGTTGTTTTACATAATTGACAAAATGAGGAGAGAGGGTTTTAGGGAGGCTGTTAAAGGAAAGAACTTCTTCTTTTGCCTCTTCTGCCTCCTTTTCCGTAATGTAGTGCTCTTGAGCCATTCTGTCCAAAACGTAATCTTTTCTTATTAAAAGCCTTTCCAACTTTTCTCCATAAGGGTTGTAGTAGCTGGGAGCTTGGATTATTGCCGCCAAAAGAGCGGCTTGAGCCAGGCTTATTTCAGAAACAGGCCTGTTAAAATAAGTCAAAGACGCTTCCTGGGCTCCGTAAATATTTATACCGAAAGGAACTTGATTTAAATACCATTCCAATATTTGCTCTTTGGAATATTTATTATCCAATTCAATGGCTAAAATTATTTCTTTTAATTTTCTGTCTATTGTCTTTTCGTTACTTAAAAGAGATGATCTGATTAGCTGCTGGGTGATAGTAGAGGCTCCCTGTTGAGCTTCTTTAATCTGTAAATCCACCTTGATAGCTCTGGCTATTCCTTGAAAATCTATTCCATGGTGCTGGTAAAATCTGGCGTCTTCGGTAGATACCACCGCTTTTTGTAAAATTTCCGGCAATTTATCAATAGTTAAATATGTTCTTTTTTCTTCTCCGTAAATGCTTGAAAGAACGATTTCTCCGGTTCTGTCATAAATTTTTGTCGCTTGGTTTATTATGTTTTCGTTAAAGTTTTCGGGGCGGGGAAGCTCTTTAGTGTAAAGAAAAAACAGGGCTGCGACCAAAACAGAGCCGGATAACGCCCCCCAAAAAGCAACCTTAAAAACAAAAAACAAACTCTTGCCGAGGCCGTTTATTGTTTTATAAACCGTTAAAAATCTTTTTCTTTTTACCATTTTTTAATTTTATCATTATATCTTAAAACATCAACCGTTTTTACAAATAATTTTTTTTAAGATAAACTGGAAAAAGTAATTTAATAAGAAATAATGCTTATACTATTGTGCAGGAAAAAATAGAAGATGTTTTAACCAGGGGAGTAAAGAAAGTTTTAAGCCAAGATCTTTTAAAAAGAGAGATTGAATCGGAAAAAATATCCATTAAAATGGGGATAGATCCCGCTAACTCCGGTTTTCATTTAGGAGATTTGGCCTCTTTTCTTAAATTGAAGGATTTTCAAGATTTGGGCCATAAAATTATTTTGGTTATAGGGGATTTTACTTCGCAGATTGAAGATATCCCGGACAATATTGTTTCTTTCAGTCCTGTGTCAGAGAAAGAAATTGAAGCAAACATTGAGAGGTTAACGCCCCAAATAAAAAACTTTTTAGATCCGGAGAAAACAAGAATATACCGCAATAAAGAGTGGCTAACCCGTATGACCGCAAAAAATCTATTTATGGTCTCTCAAGGGTTTGCTTTACAGAAGATGATTGAAAGAGAGAAAATTGAGGATGGATGGGAGAAGGGCCGGCCCATAAGATTGCACGAGCTTTTGCGTCCTCTTTTTCAGGGATACGATTCCGTAGCCGTAAGGTGCGACCTTGAAATAGGAGGAGAAGACCAGTGGCTTAGCCTTCAAGCAGGAAGAGAAGTCCAAAAATTTTTTGGACAAAAACAGCAGAATTTAATGGCTTTAAAAACTGTCAGCGGCCTTGACGGGCAAAAGATGTCTTTTGACCGGAAAAATGCCATTGATATAGAAAGCTCTTCAGAGGAATTACGTAAAAAAATAATGCTTTTAAAAAATAATCAAGTCTTTGATTATTTTGAGTGTTGCACGAGAGTCCCAACGGAAGAGATAGAAGAAATGCAAAGATCTGCGCAGAACAGGCCGTCCGGACTTGAAGATTTGAAGAAAAAACTGTCAGAGGAAATTATAAAAATTCTAAAAGAGTAGAAGTTTTGGATTGTTGAATTTAAGACTTTCCTGCAAGCTTTAAAGCGTCGCTTCCGCAGATTGCCGCAGCCAAAGCGTCTGCCGCATCGTCGGGTTTCGGCAGCTTTTTTAATTTTAAAAGGAACTGAACCATTTTTTGCACTTGCAGTTTTTCCGCTCGGCCGTATCCGCAAACACTGGTCTTGATCTGCAGAGGGGTAAACTCATAGATAGGGATGCCTTTTTTTGCCGTTTCCAATAAAATAACTCCGCGCGCTTGGCTTACGGGCATAGCGGTTTTTAGATTTTTGAAAAAATAAAGGCTTTCAATAACGACAGCCCGCGGTTCGTATTTGTCAATTAACTTTACCAAGCTGGAGCTGATTTGGACCAGTCTTCTGCCCGCTTCCGATTTAGAGCTGGTTTTTATAACGCCGTAATCAACGCAAGACAAAATCCTGTCTTTCTTTTCTTTTAAGATTTTGCTCTCAATCACTCCGTAGCCGGTAGTTGCCGTTCCGGGATCTATCCCCAAAATAATCATCAAAGGAAAAAATTAATCTTGTTTAAAATTTTAAATTTGAAAAAGTCTTGGAGACGTCATCGCTGGCTTCCAATTCTTCCAAGAGTTTTTGGTTCGCCGCCATTGCTTTTTCGTCAACGGCGACTTCTTCCTTTGCAAACCAGCCCAAAGAAGATTCCTCAATTTTTATTCCTGCCGATTCAATATTTTTTTTGACCTGGTCCAGCTCTTCCATCTTTGTAAAAACCTCTAAAATATTTTCATCCCAGCTTGTGTTTTCGGCTCCGGCTTCAATGGCCGCCATCTCAAGATCTTCTTTTGAACTTTTTTCAGGAGATTGGGAGTCAATATCAATAACTATATATCCTTTATTGTCAAACATCCAGCGAATTGCTCCTTCGTTAACAATCTTGCCGTTGTTTTTATTAAGGATATTCCTTGTTTCGCTTAAAGATCTGTTTTTGTTGTCAGTGATTCCTTCCGCTATTATGGCTGTCCCTCCCGGGCCGTAAGCCTCTATTGAGAAACACTCCAGCGCCGCGCCCGGAAGTTTTCCGGCGCCTCTTAAAATGGCGCGTTCAATGTTTTCCCTTGGCATATTAAAGCCTCGCGCCTTTTCAATAACCGCTTTTAACTTGGAGTTTGTTTCCGGGTTGTCCCCGGTCTTTGCTTCTATAGCAATTTCTCTAGCCAGTTTGGAAAAATTGGCGCTTCTCTGCGCGTCAGCCAATCCTTTTTTATGTTTTATTCCTGCCCAATGGGAATGACCGCTCATAGTTTTTTGATCGCCTTGCCATAGCTCCCGAAGACCTGCTCTCGGCAGGAAGAGGAGAGAAAAGGCGGAGTTAATAGCCTTGATTATTTAAAGACCTTTTTAAGAAAACGATAATTATTCCGCTAAAAAAAGAATAAAGAAAAGAAAAGCCCTGTTTTTTTAATCCTATTGTCTTGCGAGCTGCGTCAATGTTGCCGTCAAAGCTATAATCAGGGGAGTTTGCGGCAATGGCCTGTTCTGCGTATTCTTGCTTTTCTATAAGGCCGTTTTCTTTTTTAGGGGTTCCTCCGGCGAAAGCGCTTGTCTGCCAACTGTCAGCCGAAGATCCGTCTTTGCCGAAGCTTATTCTTTCCATGGTTTGCTTGGAAGAATTGTCTCCCTTGAACCATCCGCCGGAACAATCAACCTCGTCAACAAGAACGCCGTTTCCATCATAAAGGCCCAGTTTTTTTCCTTTATTTGACAATGGGCCCTTAAAGATAATGTCCGCGGGAATTTCCGGCAAAGATTGATCGTCGGTTCGTTCTAAAATGTAAAAGCCTTTAGCAGGGATTGTTCCTGTTAGCTCAATATTAATAGAATCTTGAGCTTTTAAGCTCCAGCTGTTTAAACTTATACCATAATTAGCGTTATTGTAAAGCTCTATCCACTCATCGTTGGCGGACTTTTCTGTTCCCATCCATGCTATTTCGTTGATTTCAACCTTTCTTTCTTCTGAAGCTAAGCATTTGGAAAAAAGAAAAAACAAGCAAAAAAACAGAAAGAAGGAAAAGAGAATCAAATCAAATAAGATTGGCTGTCTTTTTCCCATTTTATTTTTAGGTGGTTGTAAGCCGATTTAGCGGCAATTCGGCCTTGAGAGGTTCTTTCAATCATTCCCAGCTGCATTAAATAGGGCTCGTAAAGATTTAAAATGGTTTCTTCTTCTTCCGCTGCGGCCGCAGCCAAAGATTTTATCCCCACAGGGCCTCCTTGAAATTTTTTTATCATTATTTCCAAAAGGTTTCTATCGGAAGGCCCCAGCCCTTTTTCGTCAATTTCCAAAAAACTTAAAGAGCTTTTTACTATTTTTTCAGTAACTATTCCTTCTCCTTCTATTTCGGCAAAGTCCCGAACTCTTTTTAGCAGGTTGTTGGCGATGCGAGGAGTGAAGCGGGAACTGCGAGCCAAAAAAGACAGGGCTTCGGATTTTATTTTTATTCCAAGAATATCTGCCGATCTTTGCAGTATTCTTTCCAGTTCTTCTTGCTTATAAAAGTTCAATTGGTATACTCCTCCGAACCGGCTGTGCAGGGGAGAGGAAAGAAGGCCGGCTCTTGTGGTAGCTCCGATAAGGGTAAATTTCGGCAAATCAATTTCCAAGGTTTTTGCCATAGGCCCCTTTCCCATCACAATGTTCATTTTGAAATCTTCAATTGCGGAATACAAGTATTCTTCAATTGTTTTGCAAATGCGATGAATTTCGTCAATAAAAATAACATCTCCCTCGGAAAGGCTTGTCAGGAGGGCGGCGAGATCTCCAATTCTTTCAATCGCCGGGCCGGAAGTTACCCTTATGTCCGAGCCTAGCTCTTTTGCAATAAGATAAGCCAAACTTGTTTTTCCCAAACCGGCGTTGCCGTAGAAAAGAAGATGATCCGGCGCCTCTTTTCTTTTTTTTGCCGCGTCAATTATTATTTTAACGTTTCTTTTAATCTTTTCTTGGCCGATATAATCACCCCATGCTTGAGGCCTTAAAGTGGAATCTATTTTTTCGTCAGGGCCTTCTTCAATTGTTTTGTTCTTGACAGACATTTTGAATTATGTTATTTTTAGGAAACTGAAACAACTTCCAGACTGGGGGTAGGGGTTTCTTCTGATTTGGACAATCTGGATTCGTCTGGGCTGATCCTCAAAGAAATTCTGCGCCTAAGTAAGCCTATACTTAAGTCCCCCAGTCCGGGGGTTGTTTTTTTTGCTTTAAAATCTTACCCGGCCGCTTTTTCTATCTCTTCTATTGTTGTTGTCCCTTCTAAAACTTTTAAAAACCCGTCTGCTTTCATAGGGATCATCCCTTTTTCTATGGCTTTTTTGGACAGCTCGGAAATGGTGGGTTCGGAAGCTATAAAGTTTTCCAAATCGCTGTCTCTTTTTATGGCTTCATATATTCCAACCCGCCCCTTGTATCCGGTATTGTTGCATTTTTCACATCCTTTAGGCTCATAGACGACAAGGTCTTCTGCTTTTGGATATCTTTTGAGTATTTCTGCGGGAACAGCGCTTAAAAAGTTTTCAATTTTAGAGATTTCTTCAATTGATGCCGGTCTTGGCTCTGCGCAGTTCTTGCAGATTTTTCTAACCAGCCTTTGGGCGATAATAAGATTGATGGCGGGGCCGATATTGCAGGCCTTTATTCCCATGCTGGCCAGCCTGGAAACGGTTCCGGCCGCGTCGTTTGTATGGAGAGTGCTAAAGACCAAATGTCCTGTTAAGGAAGCTTGAAGAGCTATTTCAGCCGTTTCCGCGTCTCTTATTTCTCCTACCAATATAACGTCCGGATCTTGCCTCACTATTGATTTTAATCCGGAGGCAAAATCGTATCCTTTTTCAGCGGCTGTTTGCGTTTGGGAAATGTCTTTTAAATGATACTCTATCGGGTCTTCAATGGTAATGATTTTTATTTCGGGATCTTTTATTTTTTTTAAGAAAGCGTAAAGGGTGGTTGTCTTTCCGGATCCTGTCGGCCCCGTTACGATAATCATTCCATTCGGCTTTTTAATCTCGGAGGTAAAAGTTTCGTAAAGGTCTTCTCTTAGCCCCAAATCTTCCAAATTTATTAAATTTTTAGGGTTTAATATTCTTAAAACCGCCGTTTCTCCGTATTCGGTAGGCAAAGTAGAAGCTCTTATTTCTATCTCCTCATCAGGCATAGATATTGAGAACCTTCCGTCTTGAGGCTTGTCTTCAACATTAAGCTTGAGTCCCGACAAAAGCTTGATTCTTGAGACAAGCAGAGATTGTTTTTTTGAGTCAAAAACGATAACGTCGTGGAGGCATCCGTCCAATCTTGTTCTTAATTTAGCTTGTTCTTCTTGCGCTTCCAAATGAAGGTCGGAACATCCTAAAAAAACGGATCCGGCCAAAATAGCCTGTAAGGTATAAGAAATGTCTTTATCTAAAGACGAAGATATCAGCTGATGAAAATCAGTTAAGTTTTTAACTTCGCCGGATATTTTTTCGGCAAAAGTTTTTTCAATTTCAATTCTTCCGCTTATTTTTTGTTGCATATACAATTAATTTACCATATATGAAGGGCTTAGCCCAAGAGGGCAGAGCAAGAGAAGCTTTTAAGCCTTTTGGGCGGAAGATTTTTGGACTTAACTCTGCCGGCTGATAATGTTCAAAATCTCTTTTTTGGCTTGGCCTAAATCCGCGACGGGAGAAGTGAAAAGGACTCCTTTGCCTCTTCTTTTTCCTTTAAGCTCTTTTTCCGATTTTTCAACAATATCTTCGTTTTCAGAATAAAAAACTCCGGCGATTTTTTTTGGGCTGCTTTGGCCTCTTTCCTCCCATAAAAAAAGAAAAGAAGGGACATTAACGGCGTCTTTGATCTCCTTTATAACGGCTCCAAGGCTTTTTGGAGAAGTTTTTGTCTTCTCAAAGTCTTTTTCAGTCAAAGAGACGGAGAAAAAAGAACCGTTTTCGCTGATTTCCATTTTTTTGAAAATTTCGGAAAGAAGCTCGCGGTATTCGTTGTCCGTCCACAAAGAAAAATCCGCTTTTTCTTTTGCTAGCCAGCTTAAAAACGGCAAAGACCTTTGATATGAGTCTTCTTTGGCGCCGTCCAAGAAGCCGTATAGAAGAGAGCTGGCGGACTTTTCGTTGACAAGCCCTAAATTTTTTAAAAAATAAGCGCAAATACGGGACAGAGAATTATCTTTTTTAACTAAATTGAAATCAGCGTATTTTTGGTTGAGGCCGGACCTGCCGATGTTAATAATTTTTATTTGAGGCAAAGAAAGCTCCGGATTTTTTTCAGCCGCCTTTTCAACATCCTGAAAATTTTCCAGTCCCAAAGCTATTAAAAGGTCTGCGGGAGCTTCTTGATCTTCCGCGGAAGGAAGCGTTTGCCCTTGAGAAAACGGCACAGTCTTAAAAGAAAAGTCTTCCAGGCTGATTTCTCCTTCTTTCGGAGCTATATATAAGTTAACTTTTTCTCCTTTTTTTTCATAATAAACTTCAGATATGTTTTTTTTAAAAGATATTAAAAAAGTTTTTTGCGGTGATCTTTCCTTAAAAGAGAAGATGCTTTCCGGAGCTTTTGGAAGAAAAGGGATGTTTACAATTTTATCAATATTTTTTAAACTGAAAAAAAGCGCCAAAACGGCCCCTGAAATATCCCGGTTCAGATTGCTTTGCGTAAGAATAGTTATTCTTTTTGCGCTTTTTACAGCTTCTTTTATCCCTTTAAAGTCGTCCATAAGCTTAATCCAAGCTACTTTATTTCCGCTTAAAAGTCAATTTAAAAATCTTGCCTGAAACAAAGAAAAATCCGATGCAAATTGAAACGGCCGGGCACAAAAAAACACAAGAGCTCGGCAAAATTTTTGCTCAAGAAATTTTAAGAAAAGAGCCGCAAGGGAAAGCGGTTGTTTTGGCCTTAACAGGAGATCTCGGAGGGGGAAAAACCACTTTTTGCCAAGGGATTGCCAAAGGGCTTGGAGTAAAGAATAAAATTACAAGCCCCACTTTCAATATTTTCAAAAAATTCAAGATCCCCCTATATGGAAGAGGGGCCTTCCAAAAAAAGAAATTCCAGTATTTTTATCATTTTGACTGCTACCGTCTTTTGGGGCCGAAAGATTTAAAAGAGCTAGGATTTAAAGATATTGTTTCTTCTCCTGAAAATGTCGTTTTGCTGGAGTGGGCGGAAAAGGTGGAAAAAGCCCTGCCCAAAGACTCTGTTTGGCTGCATTTTGATTTTGCCGGCAAAACCAAAAGAAAAATATTGCTGGATAAAAAAAGAGAAAAAGAACCAAAAGGAACCTCCCGGCGGCAAAAAGTTAAAAAGCCATAAGCGATTTTGAAGCTATGGACAAAAAAACCAACGAGAAGCTGTTAATCATTGACGGAAACGCGATAATCCATCGCGCTTATCACGCGTTGCCTCCTTTGACCAATAAAAAGGGCCGCCCTACGGGTGCGGCTTACGGATTTTTGCTTGCCTTTTTCAAGTCTTTAAATGATTTTAAGCCCGAGTATTTGGTTTCTTGCTTTGATTTTCCCGCTCCTAATTTTAGAATGGAAATAAGCAAGGATTATAAGGCAAATCGGCAAAAAGCAGATCCGGAGCTATACGAGCAGATCCCCCTCGTCAAAAAAATCTTAGAAGCTTTGGGCGTAAAGATCTTTGAAGAAAAAGGATTTGAGGCGGACGATTTGATCGGCGCCGTAGCAAAAAAATGCATGGGAAAAAATTCTTTGGATAAAATTATTTTAAGCGGAGATCATGACGTTTTACAGCTGGTTGATAAAAACACTTTTGCCTGCCTCCTTAAGCAGGGGATTAAGGATTCGGCGCTTTTTGACGAAGAATCCGTAAAAGAGAAATATGGCATAGCTCCTTCCCAACTCGTTGATTATAAGGCTTTGAGAGGAGATCCGTCGGACAATATTTCCGGAGTGAAAGGAATAGGTCCGAAAACCGCCGCAATGCTTCTTCAAAAATTCCAAAACTTAGAAAATCTTTACGAGGCGATTGAAAAGAATACGGAATCCGCGGGAGATATAAGCAAGAAAACAAAAGAGATGCTTTTGTCTCAAAAAGAGCAATGTTTTAAAAGCAGAATTCTTTCAAAAATTGAAGCAGACACGCCGATTAGCTTCAGCCTTGAAGAATGCAGAAGGCAAGAAGAAAGAGAGGGCGAGGCGGAAGCGCTGGAAAAATTTGAATTTTTTAACTTGGCAAAAAGGCTAAGAGAAGAAAAGGCGGAAGAGAAAGAGCGAAAAAGTTTTAAAAAAAATTTGGAATTGTGGTAACATAAGATAGGAATTAATTTATTTTTAAAGGAAATAAAAAATGAAGTTCAGCTCTTTATATTTAAAAATACTCAGCGGAATAATTTTTTTCTGTTTTTTGATATTCGCGCTGATTTTTTATTTGATAGTTCTTTATCAAAAAGAAGCTTTTTTTGACTTCGCCAAATCACAGGCTTATTCTTCTTCAATCCATTTACAGACCGTGTTTTCCCAATCCAAAGATGTTGCCGATAAAACAAAAGTGCAGGAGCTTGTTTATAGCTTAAGCTCCTCCTATCCAAGCTTGACGAAAATAGATGTCAACCTAATGCAAGAAGGAAAGCTGATAACATCCGCTTCTTTGGATTTTGAAAAAGTGGGGAAAGAGGCAAATATTGAAAATTATGAAGTTTTCCATAGGGGAAAGGCAGAAACAGAAGAATTTTTTTCTTCCGTTTTCAGCAAAGATAAAAGCTTCTTTAAAGTCATTTTACCGGTTAAGCTTTCCGGCGCTATTTACGGCACTTACGAAATAGTCGCTTTTCCGGACAAATTTTCCAGCTCCTTTGAGATTGTCCAAGGGAAGATAATGCAGACCATGTTGCTTGGGGTGGCTCTTTTAGCTTTGGTTTTGTTTTTGTTTTTGGACTCCTTGGTCTTAAGGCCCATTAAAAAATTGGAAAAAGGGGTGGATTTTTTCTCCAAGGGGAAATTTGACTATAAGATTGAAGAAAAAGGGCTTGACGAATTTAGCGGCTTGGCAAAAAAGCTTAACGAAATGTCAAAAGAGCTTTATAAATCTTATGATTCTTTAGAAGAAGCCATAGATCAAAGGACGAAAGAACTGGAAGAAGCAAGGGCGGTTTTGGAGATTAAAGTTTCTGCGAGAACCAGGCAGCTTCAAGAAATGAATAATATGCTGGAAGACCAAGTTAGAGAACAAACCAAGGAGCTTCAAAAAAAGATTAAAGAATTGGAAAAATTTAACAAGCTGATGATAGACAGGGAATTGAGAATGGTTGAACTAAAAAAAGAGCTGAAAAAATTTAAAGACTCTGAAAATAATAAAAGGTAAACCAATATGGAAGAAGAAAAAGATTTAACTTCCAACGAAGACCCCAAAGAAAAAAATCTTCATCAAGAAACGGAAGGAGAGCTTAGGCATGCCCGCAGCGCTTTGTTGAATATTTTGGACGATACGGAAGCGGCAAGAAAAGTGGCGGTGGAAGAAAGAAACAAAACACTGGCTATTATCCAAAACTTTTCTGATGCGATTTTGGTTTTTAACGAAAACAATATTTTGGAGCTGATTAATCCTTTGGCGGAAGAATACCTGGGAGAGAAAAAAGAAAATTTAATAGGCAAAAAGGCGGAAGATCTTTTGGCTTCTCCCAAAACTAAATTATTTATGGAATTTTTGGAAGTTTCCAAAGGCTCGCCGATTAAGCAGGTGTTTAGAAAGGAATTTATGGCGCGGCCTGATTTTTATCTTGAGATTACTTCATTGATGCTGATTATGGATTCCAAAATGAAAGGAACGCTGTTGGTTTTGCATGATATTACGAGAGAGAAGAATATTGAAAAAATGAAAACGGAATTTGTTTCCATCTCCGCCCATCAGCTTCGCACTCCTCTCTCGGCGATAAAATGGACATTAAGAATGATTCTTGACGAGGATGTAGGAGGCATTACTCCCGAACAGAGAGAGGTTCTGCAAAAAAGCTATGCCAGCAACGAAAGAATGATAAACCTTGTTAACGACCTTTTGAACGTTACCCGCATAGAAGAAGGCCGCTTTTTGTATAAATTGGAGGCGGCGCAGCTAGAAGACTTGGCCCAAACAAGCATTGATAACTTGCAGGAGGAAATAAAAAGAAAAGGAGCTTCGGTGGTTCTTGTCAAAGAGAATTTTCCTCTTCCTTCCGTAAAGATAGACAAAGAGAAAATGAAACTGGTTTTAGATAACCTGATTACCAATGCTTTGAAATACAACAAGAACAAAAGCGGAAAAGTGGAAGTTTTTATGGAAGACAATGAAGGAAAAGAGATTCGGGTGCAGGTAAAAGACAACGGACTTGGGATCCCTCAAAAGCAGCAATCCAGGATTTTTACAAAATTTTTCAGAGGAGAAAATGTTGTCAGGCTGGAAGTTGACGGTTCCGGGCTTGGTCTTTATACTACCAAAAATATAATTGAAGCCCACGGAGGAAAGATTTGGTTTGAATCGGAAGAAGGAAAAGGCACTTCGTTTTACTTTACCGTCCCCATCAAAAAAGAATAAAGATGTGGATAAAAAAGTTGATTTAAAGAATAAAAAAGAAGTAAGATACAATAACAACCTTAAATTTTATGGCAAAAAAAATTCTGATAATTGAAGATGAAGAAATAATGATGAATCTGCTTGAAAAAAAGCTGAAGGGGGCGGGTTACGACATAACAACAGCAAAAAACGGCCAAGAAGGATTGGACATATTGCAAACCAAAATTTTTGACTTGATATTGTCAGATATTATTATGCCGAGAATGGGAGGATTGGAGCTGATGGAAAAAATAAGCCGCGATACGAGGCTTAAGAATATTCCTATCATTGTTGTTTCCAATTCCGGCCAGCCGGTAGAAATAGATCAGGCTAAAAAATTCGGAGCAAAAGACTGGCTGGTCAAAACAGAATTTGATCCTCAAGAAGTAATTTTTAAAGTAAAAAGAATTTTAGGGGAATAATCCTTTTTAATCCCAAAAAATAATTAATTTTTCCCAACCAAGATATGCCTCACAAAATTTTACTAGTAGAAGACGATCGTTTTTTAAGGGAGCTTATGAGCCAAAAGATTATAAAGATGGGAGACGATTTGACTGTCGCCGTTGACGGGGAAGAAGGAGTAGTGAAGGCGAAAGAAGTAAAACCGGAAATTATTTTGCTGGACTTGATGCTTCCCGGGATTGACGGATTTGGAGTTCTTTCCCAAATTAAGGCTGATCCGGAGACGGCGGAAATTCCCGTCATTATTCTTTCCAATCTCGGACAAAGAGAAGACATAGACAGAGCCTTAAAACTTGGAGCTACCGATTTTTTGGTAAAAGCCCATTTCACTCCCCAGGAAATTATTGACAAAATAGACCAATATTTAAAATAACCGATTAATTGATGCCGGAGCTTCCAGAAGTGGAAACAATCGTTAGAGATTTAAGATTAAAGGTCCTTCAAAGGACCTTTATTGATATTTGGACCGACGCCGAAAAACTAATCAAATTTCCTGCTTTTCCTAAATTTAAAAAAGAAATTATCGGGCTAAAGGTAGAAGGCGTCAATCGCAGAGGGAAAAACATCATCTTTGAATTATCAGAGAGGAGGATCCTTTTGGTTCATTTGAAAATGACAGGGCATTTATTGCTGGGAAAATGGAGAAAGACGGGAGCTCTTTGGAGATCCGAAGTTTCGGGCCCTATGCAAGACGACCCGACGAACAGATTTCTTCACTTAATTTTTTGGCTTGACAGCGGCCAAATGATTGCCTTGTCCGATATGCGTAAATTTGCCAAAGTAGAATTGCGGAAGGCAAGCGAATTTTATTCCTCAAAATATTTTAAAGATTTGGGTCCGGAGCCTTTGAGCAAAAGTTTTTCTTCTAAAGAACTTGGAGAAAGGATCCAAAAAAGAAAAAGGAAGATAAAACAAATTCTTATGGATCAAAGCGTAATAGCCGGAATAGGGAACATCTATGCCGATGAAATTTTATGGCAGGCGAAAATTAGCCCCTTCAGGCCGGCCGAAAGCCTTTCCTTTTGGGAAGTAGAAGACCTTTGTTCCGCAATGAAAGAAGTGTTAAAAAAGGCTGTCGCAGCCAAGGGATCCAGCGTATCCGATTACAGGACCCTTTCGGGAGAAAAAGGAAAGTTTCAGGAAATTAGAAAAGTTTATCGCAAAGAAGGAGAAAGATGTCCTAAATGCGGAGAAAAAATAAAAAGGCAAAAGATAGGGGGAAGGTCGGCGCATTTTTGTCCAAAATGCCAAAAATAGCGCAAAAATTGATTATAACTTTTATTATTTATGATTATTCTTTTATACGGTCCGGATACTTATAGGAGCAAGCAAAAGCTCAAAGAAATTATTGAAGGATACAAAAAAGCCCACAAGAGCGGGTTAAATTTAAGCATTGTTGAAGGAAAGGACTTGTCTTTTCAAGAGATAAAAAACAAAACGCAGTCCGTTTCAATGTTTAAGGAAAAAAAATTAATTATAATTAAAAATTCTTTAGGCGGCAATAAAAAATTCAAAGAAGATTTTTTGGCAAACAAAGACAGCTTTTTAAAGACAGAAGACATTTTCGTTTTTTTTGAAGAGGGAAGCCTCCCCGCCAAAGACGCTTTAGCGGATTTTTTGAAGAAAAAAGCGGCAAAAAGCCAGGAGTTTTCTTTTTTGTCGGGGACTCGCCTTAAGGAATGGATACGAAAAGAGCTGGAAAAATACCAAGCTTCGGCGGAAGGCCTTGCGGTTGAAAAGCTTGGCGTTGACGTTGGCGGAGATCTTTGGCAAATGTCTAATGAGATAAGCAAACTGGCAAGTTTCAAAAAGGGAGAAAAGATAACCGTTGAAGATGTTAATCTGCTTGTGAGGCCGAAAGTTGAAGCGGATATTTTTAAAACAGTTGATTTTATCGCAAAAAAAGACAAAAAAAGCGCGCTCCTTTTGGTTAAAAAACATTTGGAGAAAGGGGAGTCTCCTTTCTATATTTTTTCAATGATTAATTTTCAGTTTAGAAACTTGCTTATCGTTAAAGCAAAAAGCGAAGAAGAAAAAGAGGCCGTCCAAGGAAATCCTAATTCTTGGGCGAAAGAGCTCGGGATGCATCCTTTTGTTTTTAGAAAAGCTCTTTCCCAGTCAAAATACTTTAAAATGGAAGATCTCAAAAAAATTTATCGGAATATTTTTAAAATAGATTTGGCAACAAAAACCGGAGAGTTGTCTCCGGAGATTGCTTTAGATATTTTTATTGCCCAGCTTTGATCTATTTGCCGGTTTTGGCGACGAACTTTGAAATCCTTGATTTTCTTCGGCTGGCGTTGTTTTTTTTAATAACCCCGGCTTTTGCCGCTTTATCAAGAGCTTTATAAACTTGAGGAAGAACGGCTTTTAGCTCTTCCGTCTTTTTTTCGGCAGACAAAACTCTTACTTTTTTTAAAGATTCTTTAATTCTTTTTTTGTATTGCAAATTTCCGATCTTTCTTTTTTCGGACTGGCGGCGCGCTTTTTTGGCAGATGCTTTAATAGCCATAAGAGAATAAGCTAAAATTTATTTGATTTAACGATTAACTAACGGGGGAATAATAGCATAAAAGCCTAAAATAGGCAACCTGTCCGAGGCTTTCCAATCCTCAATTTTCAATGAGCGTCTCAAATTTTGATATCCAAAATCTCGCCGCCGTCAGAAATCGCCGTTGGATCATCCAATGTAAATTAGAACTTTTCGTGATATAATATATCCAATGTTTAGCTACATCTCCGGCATTATTACAGATAAAGACGCCCGAAAAGCGGTTTTGGAAAATCGCGGCATCGGCTTTGAAATTTTTTGCTCGGCTAAAACTCTGGGAAAATTGATCATAGGAAAAGAAGCAAAAATATATGTCTTTTTGAACGTTAGCGAAAGAGCCTTGGATCTTTACGGCTTTTTGACGAAAACAGAAAAAGACTCTTTTGATGTTCTAAACAATGTTTCCGGAATCGGCCCTAAAATCGCTATGGGCCTTGCCTCTATCGGCTCAATGGAGAAAATTAAAGAAGATCTGGAAAAAGGAAAAGTTCCTTGCGACGTTAAAGGGCTGGGCCAAAAAAGACTGCAAAAAATTCTTTTAGAGCTGACAGGAAAGATTAAGGATATTTCCCGGAAAAGCGGAAAAAAATCAGAAGATCAAGACGATGCTCTAAGCGCTTTAATTTCTCTTGGTTTTCCCAGGCAGGAAGCCAAAGAAGCGTTGTCTTCCTTGCCGTTAGAGATAGAAGGAGCGAAAGAGAGAGTAAAGCAAGCCTTAAAAATATTAGGAGGAAAATAAAAGAACCGGAAGGAAAAATAAGCAAATGACGATTAAAGGCTTAATTAAAAAAGCAGCGCCTAAATTTTTAATAAACTGGTATCATTTCGGGCTGGCTTTTTTAGGCGCGCTTGTTTATGGCTTCCCTTCCCGCCGGATGGAAGTTATAGGGGTAACCGGAACGAGCGGGAAGTCCACCGTTGTAAAGCTGGCTTCTGAAATTTACGAGGATGCCGGAATTCCTACGGCTTCAATCTCTTCAATAAGGTTTAGAATTAACGGCGAAGACACTCCGAACCTTTTGAAAATGACGATGCCCGGACGATGGCGTATTCAAAAATTTTTAAAAGAAGCGGCAGACAAAGGGTGCAAAACGGCGATTATTGAGGTTACCTCCGAAGGCATCAAACAGCACCGCCACAGGTTCATAAAATTTAAAACGGCTGTTTTTAACAATCTTGCGATGGAGCACATTGAATCTCACGGCAGTTTTGAAAAATACCGCAAGGCCAAAGAGGATCTTTTTAAAAAAACCAAAGACATACATATTCTTAATCTTGACGACGAAAACGTTGGAGAATTTTTAAAATATCCGGCCAAGAAAAAATACGGCTATACCCTCAAAGGGGCTTTCAAGAATGGCGTCCAAATTATTTCCGCCAATAATGTCAAAAGAGTCCAAGGAGGAATGGAGTTTGAAGTTGACGGAACCGTTATTACCCTGCCGCTTGAAGGGGATTTCAATGTCTGCAACGCTTTAGCCGCTATTTGCGCGGGAAAAGCAAGAGGCGTTAATCTGCTAGAAATAAAATCTTCTTTACAAAAAACAACAACGGTCCCCGGCCATATGGAAGAGATAATATCCGAACCGTTTTCTGTTTTTGTAGATTACGCTTTTATTCCCGCTTCTTTGGAAAAGGTTTATAAAATTTTAAAATCCAAGGCTTTGGAAAGAAAAGGGAGGCTCATAGGAGTTTTAGGAGCTTGCGGAGGAGGAAGAGATAAATGGAAAAGGCCGGTCTTGGGAGAGATAGCCAAGAAATATTGCGATGAAATTATTGTTACCAATGAAGATCCTTATGACGAGAACCCGCAGGAGATAATTGGCCAAGTGGCAAAAGGAGCAGGGGAAAAAGCTGTAAAAATACTGGACAGGAGGGAGGCGATTGGTTGGGCTTTAAAGGCGGCAAAGCCGGGAGATGTAGTTATTTTAACGGGAAAAGGATGCGAACCGTGGATATGCGTTTCCGACGGAAAAAAAATTCCTTGGGACGAAAAGAAAACAGCTATGGAGGAATATCAAAAAGTATTTTTAAGATAGCATCCTCAAAATTTCCTTAGTTTATTGCCAGCTTTGCCTCTGCCAGTCCACAGGTTTTACACAATTTGTTTCGGCGGAATTTTTATTATAAGGCAAAAAATAATTGACTTTTGTTTTTTTAGAGATTAAGCTCTTAGAGTGAGGGGTCTTCGGAATTACTAATTATATTTATGAACAACCTATGGAAAAAAAGACTGAAAAAACAAAACTTGAAAAATTAAATCTGCCAAAAAGCTTAAAAAGGCATATTAGAGAAAAGAAAGCTTCAATCCGCAAAAATATTTTAGAAGAGAAGGAAAGAGAGAAATCAATAAGCGATCTTTATAAAAAAGTTTTAAAGATTAAAAAACCGGCAAAATAATTTATGCCGGTTTTTATTCTTGAACTTTTTCAAAGAGGCTTTACCATATAAAGATCTTTGAGCTTGAAGCCCGATTTTCTAAAATACTCCCTGGCTCCGACCGATGAGATGGCGGCCAGCTTTTTTACTTTAAACTCTTTTTTACATATTTCTTCGGCTTTTTTAATCAGCTTTTGCCCTAATCCTTTATGTTGGGCGGAGATTTTTTTGCCGCTTATAGAAGTAACGGCGCCGTAAGTATGCATCTCCCTGATTAAACCGGCGTTCTCAAGAATTTTTAAAAAAGGCTTTTGAGATTTATCATAATAGAAAGAAGGGACTCTCAATCTTAATAAGCTGAATATTTTTTCCCGGCTTTTATTTTCAAAGCTTAGGAATATCTCTCGCCCTTCGGAGGAAGGGTAATCATAGCGGAAAAGAAAAATTTTTTCTTTTGGGTTATAATCAGATTTTATCTCGCGGCATCTGATGCATTGGCATTTTACGCCCTTGGATTCCATTTTTTTTTCCACGATCTGTCTTAAATTGGATATCTTAGCCGGGCCGTCCACAATCGTTTTTGAAGAAATGTCGCGGATTACCCTTTCTATTCTTGTGTAAGGAGGAACGATTTTTTTGATTTCCACTACGGCATTGATTAATTCTTCCGCGCTGTATGGCTGATATTTTCTATCAAGATACCATTGGTAGAGGGGCGCTTCTTTGACCAAAGCGCAAGGATATATTTTAAGGCTGTCGGGCTGAAAAGCCTGATTCAAAAAAAGGCTTTTAAACATTTCAATGTCTCTCTTGGGAGAAGCCCCCAAAAGATTAAGCATCATTTGATACGAAACCTTGAATCCGGCATCTTTAAGCAGGCGGGTGGCCGTTATCGTTGAGGAAACAGGATGTCCTCTTTTGTTGATTTTCAAGATATCGTCATACAAGGATTGCACGCCGAGCTCTACTTTTGTAACGCCAAAAAGCCTTAATTTTTTAATCTCTTTTTCATCAATAAAGTCAGGGCGAGTTTCTATGGATAGGCGGACTATCCGGTGTTTTGCCTTTTCGTTTTTCTTTTGGGACGCCGGCAAATCTTTAAAGTCTGCTTTTCTTTTTTTACCGGCATCGTTGCAGGCATCAAAGCATTTTTTTATAAATTTCTTTTGGTAGTTTTTTGGATAAAAACTCCATGTGCCTCCGACTATTCTTAACTCTATTTTTTCGGTATTATGCCCTTCGGACTCTAGCATTTCCAGTCGTCTTTTTACTTGCAAATAAGGGTCGTATTTTAATTTTTTGGCTCTTTCCACCGCCGGCTCTCCGGAGAGATAGCTTTTGGGGATGCCGGGTTCGTTCGGGCAGTAAAGGCAAGATCCGGGGCAAGGATAAGGCTTGGTTAAAACCGAAACGTTTACCACTCCGGAAAGGGATCTGACAGGCCGGGTTTTTAAAACAAGCTCTAATGTTTTTGACGGAGAAATTCTTTTTTTTAGCAATAATTCGTGATAAGCTTTGAGTAATCTTACATTGCTCGGACAGGCAATTTTATAAATTTTGGAATATTTTCTTTTGGCGCAAGCCAAATTCTCCAAGGTTTTAACCTTGTCTTTTAGAAGGCCTTTAATTATAAACTGGTTAACACTCATAAATGGAAAAATCTTTTGCTGAAAGGCTGGTTGAAGAGGGGGCAAAAAATTATGATATTATTGCTTCTGATTATGCTCGCACGAGAAAGTATAATTCGCAAGACCTGGTTAGCCTTGCCTCTCTTGCCAAACAAGGAGAGAAAGTTTTGGATTTGGGCTGCGCCAACGGCAGAATGATAGAATTGTTCTCTCAAAGAGGCGCGGAATATTACGGCATAGACGCTTCCGAAAAGCTTATTGAAATAGCGAAAAAGACTTATCAAAAAGGGCGGTTTCAAACAGGAAGCGCTTTAAATCTTCCTTTTGAGGACAACGCTTTTGATAAAGTTTATTTCATTTCAGTATTGCATCATATACCTTCCGGGGAATTCAGACAAAGATGCTTCAGCGAGATAAGAAGAGTATTGAAGCCCGACGGCTTAATGATTTTGAGGGTTTGGGACTTGTTGAGAATTGGCAAGGGGAGAAAGCTGTTTTTGAAATATGCTTTTTTGAAGCTGTCCGGCAAAACAAAAATTGATTTTTTTGATTTAATGATGCCTTGGAAAGATTTTCAACAGGAGGAAAAGGCAGAAAGGTATTTTCATGCTTTTAGAACTAAAGAATTAAAAAAATTGGCAAAATCAGCCGGTTTTGAAACGGAAAAAATATGGCGTGAAGGAAAAGGAAGATTGGCAAATATTTATTTAATTGCTAGAAAAAAGATTAACTCCGCCAAATAATTTACCAAAGGAAAAACTTGCGCCCTCTTGCCGACAGACAGGCCGAGGGACGGCAATTGACGAGATAAATTTGTCCCTGTGGTCCAACGGATAAGACGAGGGCCTCCGGAGCTCTAAATACAGGTCCGACTCCTGTCAGGGACAC
>JAQTVQ010000017.1 GCA_028706715.1 Minisyncoccota bacterium
ACCAAGAGAGCGATGTTCTTCGCTCCCTTTGGACTAGAAAGGGATTTGTCCGCACAATATACAACATTTAGCCTTATACGTCAAAATAAAATTTGCCGGTTTCAAACAGCTAGCGCGGCTCCCGCTTCCGGCGAGAGAACCATACAAGATCAAAATATTGCCGTCTCGCTTTCCCGGAAAGGAAAGAAATTAACCGCGGCCTGCAGAGACCAAAGAAACTTTTGCCCAAATCGCCAGACACCCGAACCGTAACCGCACAAGCCAATCTGCCCAAATCTGCACAGGTGCCACCTGTGCAAGTTTTTGCACAGGTGGCACCTGTGCAGATTTGGACGGGGGTTGGGCTAATTAAAAAGCGCAGATTTTTCTGCGCTTTTTGCTTCTTTTTTTCTTCCGAGCCGATGAAGAGAATTAAGGCAAAGATTTTCCTAGAATATCAATAATGGCAGCTACAATCAGAAAAAAAACAATATACGGACCAAGCCAAACAATCAAAACAGAAATAGAAATGGCAAAAATTTTTTCAATTGCCTTTCTTTTTTCGGCTCCTGCTTTCTTAAAAGAAACAAGCAGATAAAGCCAAAAAGATATAACCAAAATGAGAAAAAAATAAAACAGTCCCAATATTATGTTCATAAATTTAAATGATCTTAGACGAAATTCTTTCGTTTGTCGGAGTTATAGCCCTTAAAATAAATCTTGTCAAAAAAGCGAAACTTTAAAGTTCCTGTCCCTGCGGCTATTCTTTAGAAAAGAGCTAGAAGAAAAAAATTTCTTCAATTTTTTTCCCAAAAAATTTAGATATGTCATAGGCCAGCTTTAAAGAAGGCACATATTTCCCCTGCTCAACAAACACAATTGTTTCCCTTCTAACGCCGACCTCTCGCGCCAAATCTTCCTGGGTAAGCCCTTTGGCCAAACGGAGATCTTTTATCTTTGTCGTCAGTTTATTTTTCATTTAGTTCTTTTTTGGAAAAATAACGAAACAAAATGCTGTTTAAGATTAGAATAAAACAAGCGGAATAAGCCAAAAAAGAACCCAATGCTTCAAAAGACGGATTTCTTGATTTTAAGGCCATAAAAACCATGGAAGAAACCGCCGCCAAAATAGCGTAGATGGAAATTGTCCATCGGGAAGCATTGCCGGCAATATAATAGTCCCTTTCATCGTTGATAACGCCTTTAACTCTGCGCCTCATGAACAGAACAACGGCAAAAGCCGCAACAGCGGCGATTATCGGCAAAAGATAATTGCCTTGGACAACGAAAAATGAAACCATGCCGCCCAAAGCCGCAGCGATTACCAAGCGGATTTTATTGTAATTTTTAATATCCATGCCTATTTTTTAATGTTATTTTTTATAACTATACATATGTTAGATAAATATAACATCATTGTCAATCAAAATTAACAGAGGCCCGGCCTCTGTTAATTTATTGTTGGGAGATATAAAACAAAAAATCCGTCAATTTCTTGACGGATTTTTTAATTTAATTAGAAAAAGTTAGCACTCAATCCGCGTAATTTTGTATTTTGCCACTCCTTCCGGGGTCGGCACTTCAACGGTCGCGCCTTTGATTTGATCCATTAAGGCCTTTCCCAATGGCGACGCATAAGAAATTTTATTCTCAAAAGGGTTGGCTTCGTTGGCTCCGACAATCATATATTTATTGTCCATTTTTCCGGAGCTTAAAAATACGGTGGATCCGACTTGGACTTTGGAGCAATCCTTATCCATCTCAACGACTTTTGCGTTTTTAATCATTGCTTCCAATTCTAAAATACGCTGCTCCAAAGAAGCCTGATGTTCTTTGGCTTCGGTATAAGCCGCATTCTCGGAAAGATCACCGTAAGAAATGGCTTCTTCAAGGTCTTTTGCCACTTCTTTACGCTCAACGTTTATCAAGTGATCCAGCTCTTTTCTTAATTTTTCCAGCCCTTCCGGGGTTAAATATTCTGTCATAATTTAATTTAAATAAAGATATGATATCCAAAATTATATCGGTTTAAAATATCCCGGTCAATGCCTTCAAGCGGCTCTAAAGACGGGAAGATATTCTTTTAACAAAAGCTGAAAATAAAGTCAATAGCGGCCTTAATCCTGGAACTATGACGATATAAAAAGCAATGTTATGAGCTTCAAATTCCAATCTCCAAGATTAATGCCCGGCATTTTCATCAACGGCCTCCTCTCTTCGGCCTTCAAGTATGGAATCAGACGAAGAACCGCCTTCATTTTCTTGAACAGCCGGAGCGTTCTCCGGTCTTAACTCTTCAGGAGTAAAATACCAGTTTAAAATTTCTCTAGCCGGAGCGTTCGCAATGCTAAGATGCTGGTAAACGTTCTCCAAAATTATGGTTAAAGCTATCGTCGGCTCTTCATAGGGTGCGAATGACGTAATCAATATATGATAATATTCTTTTTTGGAAGTTTCCACTGTCCCGGTTTTGGCCGCCGCTTCAACGGGCAGAAAATTCAAACTGGTTGCCGTTCCTCCATAAACACTGACCGTCTGCCTCATCCCTTCCCTTACCACTCTTAAGCTCTCCGAAGAAATAAAGTTTTCCCTTATCAATTCCGGCTTTATTTCTTTAATAATATTGTTTTCATCGTCAACTATTTTTGAAACCAAACGGGGCGAATAAAGCTTTCCTCCGTTCGCTATGGCCGCAATAGCCATTGTCAGCTGCAGCGGAGTAACCTTTAAATATCCTTGGCCGATGGAAATATTATAAGTGTCTCCCGGATACCATACTTGTCCCGTTTTAGCTTCTTTCCATTCCCTATCGGGAACAAAACCAAAATCTTCTTCGGGAAGATCAATCTTTGTAGCGGCGCCAAATCCGTAAAGATCAAAATATTTTTTAATCCTGTCTATCCCCAGGCCTTTTTGACTGCCATAGCCGCCTCCAATCATATAGAAAAAAACGTCGCAAGATTCGGCTATGGCCTTCCTCATATCGGTCGGACCATGGCTTTTCCAGTCGCTTTTAAATGTGCCGTCCTTTAAAGCTATGCCTCCTTCGCAATTAATAATTTGATCGGCTCCGATAATTTTCTCTTCCAAGGCCGCGGATGCAAGCAAAGGCTTGACTGTTGATCCCACGGGATAAGATCCTGAAACCGCCCTGTTGAACAAAGAAAAATCGGGATCGTTGATTATTTCCTCATATTCCTCATGAGAAATGTTTTCCGAAAAGACATTATTGTCAAAACTGGGAATGCTTACCACAGCCAGCAATTCCCCGTTTTGAGGATTAACCGCCACGGCAGAAGCTTTTTCAAGGCCGTAGCTTTCCAATGTTTCCGATAAGGTTTTATATATTTTTTCCTGTAATCCGGCGTCTATGTTTAAAATCAAATTTTCTCCGGTTTTTGGCGGAGTTTCCAGCCGGCTGTCCAGTATTTCTCCTATGGCCGTTCTTTCAAACTGCATTAGCCCCGGCTTCTCTTTCAGATAATCGTTGTAATAAATTTCCAATCCGGCTCCCGTTTCTCCTTCGCTTGAAACATAACCTATTATCGGAGCAAAAATCCGCGAATCAGCATAATTCCTCTTCTTGCTTTCGCCAATTTCAAACCCTGTCAATTCTTCGGCTTGGGCGTTGAAAATAATAACTTGATTGATATTCAAGCTTTCGGCCAGGATAAATTCATTTTCTTTTTTCTCTGCAAAGCGATCATCAATCTCTTTTTGCATATCCAGCCAGTCTCTGCTTAAAAGCTCGGCCAGCCTTCGCAAGGAAGCCTCTTTCTGCAAATTTTCTTTTTCAAACTTTTCTACATCGCAAATCAAATCAAAGCTTGATTCGTTAAAAACCAATTGCTTGTTGTTGCGATCATAAATTACCCCGCGCTGGGCTTTTAGCTCCTGCGCTAAAAACCTGTTTTTCCGGGACTGCTGCAAAAGCTCCTGGCTTTTAGCTGTTTGCAGATAAGCCTCTCTTGAAAAAAGAACGGCCATAACAAGCAGAAAAAAGAAAAAAAGGAGCCAAATATTATGAACGGCAATCGGCGTTTCCATTTTGCAGGAAGCGTCTCCTGAAAATTTTTCCCTCTTTTGGGCAACATTGTCCCAAAAAATTTCATCCGTTTCTATTTCTGTTTTAGGCTTTTTAAGCTTAAAATCTTTTAGGTTTTTGGGAAATTGGCAATTCAACATAACGCAGAAAAATAAATTTTAAAATAAAAGAAGCCGCAACCAAAATTAAAGCATTAAATCCGAAAAAATACAAAGGACTGTAAATATCCAAGAAAAACCCTCCAAACGCCGCACTCCAAAACCCCAAAGAAGAATAACGGTTCTCAAATAAATTAATCAAAATTGCCGCTGTCCAAACAAGATGAAGATGTCTGCTGATTATTGAAAAAAAACTTGTCTCCAAAAGGGCAAGAATCCAAAATCCGAAAAAAAGCAAAATAATTTTTAAAAAATTAGGCGTCAATTTAAAGGTTTAAAATTTTTAATTATAAAAAGGTTATTAAGATTTTCTATTCTAAACAAAGGCTCTATCTCAATCTGCAGAAAAGAAGCTGCGGCTTGGCTTTGGATTTTGGAAACTTTTCCCAAGGCAATTCCTGAAGGAAAAATCCCTCCCAAGGCGCTGGTCGCCAAAAGATCTCCTTCTTCTACATTTTTATTCTTTTCCACCAAGTCCAAAATCAGTTTTAAATTTCCTTGGCCCTTGGCTAAAGCATAGAAATCTTTTCCTTCTATCTCAACTCCTGCCGCGCTCTTTGTGTTGGAAATCAGCATAATCCTTGAAAAATCTTCGTAAACCTCTTCTACTCTTCCCACCAGCGATCCCTCTTGGCTAAGAACAACTTGGCCCGTTTTAACCCCCTGTTTCTCCCCTGCGCTAACCATTAAAAAGTCTCCTGCCGATTCTTTTAAAACCATTTGGCATGGGAAAAGGGCGAAATTCTCTTTGGCTCCCGAATCCAAAGCTTGTCTTAAGGCGTTATTCTCTTCGGACAAAGCGGCTAATTCGGCGCTTTTAGCCAGTAATTCCTGATTTTGCTTTAGAAGCCTTTGGTTTTCCTCTTCCAGCTTGTAGCTGAAAAAATAGCCTTGAGAAAAAGCAATGGCGGCCTGGCTTTTGTCGCGCAAAAAAGACTGAAAAGAAAAAGAATTTTTATAGAAAAAGTTTTTTAAGCTGTCGGGCTTAAAAATAAAGTTAAAAGATAAAAAAAACGCAGCCAAAAAAATTGCCGAAAATATCAAATTTTTCTTTGGCGGGTTGGTCATTTTTTGATTATATCCTTTAAAAAGTTTTTGGTAAATGCCTTTTCCCCTTTGTTTTATATGGATAAAAGCATGTTCAAAGGTTCAAAGATAACAAAAAAACCGCTTTATTCCGATCATTATAAGAGAGCTACCTACTTTCGCGCCATTAGACACTATCATCGGCCTTGAGAGATTTCACTTCCGAGTTCGGGATGGGATCGGGTGGAGCACTCTCGGCATAGCCCCCTTATAATAACCGCAATAAACGGCTTTATTCTTTATAAAAATTACTAATTACTAGCCAAAGGAATTTCCATATTAGTAGTGCTCGGCTAAATCCATTGCTGAACTTACACCTGCACCCTATCAAGGTCATAGTCTCTAACCTGGATAATAATGAGTCTTAATCTTGGAGTGGGCTTCGAGCTTAGATGCTTTCAGCTCTTATCCCGTCCCAACTTAGCTACCCAGCGATGCCCTTGGCAGAACAACTGGTACACCAGAGATTGGTTCATCCCGGTCCTCTCGTACTAGGGACGACACTCCTCAAGACTCGGCGCCTACGGTAGATAGTGACCAACCTGTCTCACGCATATTTTTCTTTTATTACTAAAAGTATGGACTATATCACCACCCTTTATATCAAAGGGGATCGACGTATTATAGAAGATTTCACCTTCTATCCAATCCTTGTTCAGGATTAAGTCTCTACGGGGTCAATAAACCTTTTTGCTTGAGAAGTTGTGCTACTTTGTTAGAAGTATTTTTTCTCTTTTTGGAATAGTTCAATTTTTTGAATTCGTCTATTTGGCAACAAAGATCTAAAAAATCTTTTGCGCTGGCTATCTTTTTCTTTTTCTGTAGAATTTTAATCATCAATCTTACATTCTCCTTTTTCAAGATCACATAAGGCTTAAGCCAATTCAATATTTTTTCTATTGAATCGACGTCTCCGATGATATATTCTACTATTCCGTCTTTTCTCGTTCTGATATAACCGCTTCCTATAAATTCTTTTATTTGTTCTATTCCTCTTTTATTCTTTTTAGATTGATAAAACACTACATAAGGACATATCTGATACCTATAACGATAAGTATCGTTTTTAGTAAGCTTGACATAGATGCTTCCATCACCGTCAAGAAAACCTGCGATATACGCTTTTAATGTTTCTTTTATCCTCATAAGAATAGGCTTATGACTTCCCTCGGTATCGTCCTCGTATACGACAGTATAAAATACAAGGATTTCACCGATATTAGTCGATTTTTATCTTATTAAGTTGCCTTAATAAGCCGCCAAAGTTAAATTAACTCAACGGTTTGAACCCAACTCACGAATCACTTTAATCGGCGAACAGCCGAACCCTTGGGGCCTTCTTCAGTCCCAGGATGTGATGAGCCGACATCGAGGTGCCGAACAGAGCCGTTGATGTGGACTCGCGGGCTCTACTAGCCTGTTATCCCCGGGGTAACTTTTGTCTGATAATCTCCCTCGGTTCTACTAACCAAGGTCGGTTCACTAAGTTCTGCTTTCGCATCTGCGCGGCATACCCGCCTTGCAGTTAAGCTGGCTTATGGCTTTATCCTATCACTCCGATTTCCATCCGGAGCTAGCCAACCTTATAAACTTCTCCGTTACTTTTTAGGAGAAAAGCGCCCCACTTAAACTACCCACCAAACACTGTCCCTCGCTGTTCGTATTTATGCGCAAAATGTTTGCGAACAAATACGAACAGCGGAGTTAGACTTCAAACAGCAAAAGAGTGGTGTTTCATTGTCGGATCCATCCTGGCCAAAACCAGAACTTCATATCCTCCCACCTACGCTACGCATTTACCGCCTAAAACCAATATTTGGCTATAGTAAAGCTCCCGGGGTCTTTCCGTCTAGCCGCAGGAAAGGGGCATATTCACCCCTACTGTAATTTCACCAAGCAGCTCTTGGAGACAGTTCTCAAGTCGTTAAGCCTTTCATGCGGGCCGCAACTTACGCGGCAAGGGATTACGCTACTTTAACACGGTCAGAGTTACCGCGGACGTTCACCAGAGGCTTCAATCAGTAAGCATATACCTTAATGGAATATACCTCCAACCTTAACACTCCGGCACTGGTCAGGCCTCAGCCCCTATACATCCTCTTACGAGTTAAGCAGGGACCTGTGTTTTTGATAAACAGTCGCTTGAGAGTCTTTCGCTGCGTCCCCTCAAACAAAAGGAGGGGAAGATCTTATTCCGAAGTTACGATCGCTTGTTTGCCTAGTTCCTTCAAGAGCTTTCACTTGTTCACCTTAGTACGCTAACACTAATCCACCTGTGTCGGTTTACGGTACGGATCCGCTATATTTTAGCTCCCTCAAAAATTTTCTAGGAAAATTGTCAAATTAAGTTCATCTATCCGTAGATAGACTTCCCCTCTCAAGCTTTCACCTGAAAGGACAGAAATCCGATAATCTGCTTAAAAATCCAATCTTCGTCTTTTTGAAGGAAAAACATAACGGAGGGACGGAATATTAACCGTCTGTCCATCAGATTCGCCTTTCGACTTATCCTAAGGACCGCCTAACCCTTGGCTGATTTTCATTGCCAAGGAAACCTTGGATTTGCGGTGTTCCGGATTTTAACCGGAATTGTGGTTACTCATGCCAACATTCTCACTTCTTAACGCTCCACCAAACCTCACGATTCAGCTTCAGTGCGTTAAGAACGCTCCCCTACCCATACATTTTGCATAACAAAATATATGCCTTGTCTTCGGTATTAAGCTTTAGTCCCGGTAATCTTCGGCGCAAGACTCCTTAGCTAGTAAGCTGTTACGCACTTTTTAAAGGGTAGCTGCTTCTAAGCTAACCTCTTAGCTATCTGGGGAGTCTCACTTCCTTAAGATACACTTAGCTTAAATTTAGGGACCTTAGACGAAGGTCTGGGCTTTTTCCCTCGCGACTACGGAGCTTAGCCCCCGCAGTCTAACTCTTCCTAAAAATGGTATCGGTATTCGCAGTTTGGTAAAAAGACCTAGGCAAAGCCCACGGAATTTTTTCCAGTGCTCTACCCCCGATACGTTACAAAGGAAGGCTAGCCCTAAAGCTATTTCGGGGAGAACCAGCTATTACCAAGCTCGATTAGCTTTTCACTTCTTACCACAACTCATCCCAGAGTATTGCGCAGCTCACGGGTTCGGTCCTCTTTCCTCCTTTCGGAGAAATTCAACCTGGTCATGGTAAGCTCGCCTGGCTTCGGGTCTTATCTTTTCTCTTTAAACGCGCTATTAACACTCGGTTTCCCTATGCCTCCGGACCATAAGCCCTTAGACTTAGAAAAAAGATAAACTCGTTGGCTCGTTCTGCAAAAAGTACGCCATGACCCCGTTCCAATTTTGCGGCGCAATAAAAAACTTTGTTAAAAAACAAAATTATTGCGCGTCAAAATTGGAACAGGGCGCTGACTTTTTGTAGGCAAGATAGTTTCAGGTTCTATTTCACCGGGGTCATCCCCCTGCTTTTCACCTTTCCCTCACGGTACTTGTACACTATTGATGACCAGATTATATTTAGCCTTGGCAGGTTAGTCCTGCCTGATTCCCGCCAGGTTGTCTTGGCCTGACGGTACTCAAGATAAGTAACAAAGAGCGCGAATTAGTTTTCGCCTACCGGACTATCACCGTCTATGGTGGCCCTTTCCAGGGTCCTTCGGCTAACTAAATCGTCTAAATTTTCTCTCTCAAGAACATTTCTCATCCGACTATTGCGATGAGAAATGCCCCCGACGTTAAATTCTTACTACCCCTGGCCGCACCTCGCTATGCTCGGGTGGAATTTTCAATTTCTAATTTTCAATTTTCAAATAAATATCAACGACCAAATGTTTAAAACATTTAGAAATTAAAACATTATTTAAAAATTTGCTTGCCTGCCGGCAAACAGGAATTTAAAAATTTGTCATTCCATACCGAACGCAGTGAGGTACGGCTAGGTTTGGGCTGCTCCCCTTTCGCTCGCCGCTACTAAGGGAATGGCCCCGCAGATGCGGGGTTTGTTTTCTTTTTCCTCCGCTTACTATGATGATTCGCTTCAGCGGGTTTGCTATTCGTTAAAACGAATTGTTTTGGCTTGATCGCCAAAACGGGTTACCCCATTGGGAAATCCCCGGTTCACAGGTTGCTAGCACCTCACCGAGGCTTATCGCAGCTACGCCACGTCCTTCATCGCTTCTGGTCTCAAGGCATCCTCTATCTGCCCTTATTTTTTCCTTTGACTAGTAATTAATAATTTTTGTATCTTATTTGGAAATGTTTCCAAATTATGTAAAGCTTCTTTCCTTTCTTTCAGCTATATCTTTAAAATTAAACTAAAAACCGCTTTTAAGCGGTTTTTAGCAAATACAATGAAATGCTTTAGCCGCTTATCGTTTTTCAAGTTTAATTTTTTCTTCTCTAATTGACATTAACAGAATAATTTTAGCAGAGAAAAAAAGTTTGTCAATAGCAGCTGCGGCAAATTTTTATCTTAAAGAAACTCTTCCAAATAATTACTTGGAAAGTTTGTCTTTGGCTTGCTGGATAACTCTAGCTGCGGCTTCTTTTCCCCCAAGCCCGAAAGCCAAGCCAAAAGCCAAAGAAAGGGTAGCCACAAAGCCTGTCAACAGGGTGTTAATCAAAGTTTCAGCTATTCCCAATTGAACCAATATGGCCATGCCGGAAAAAATATAAATAGCCCATTTTGCTATTCCTCCGATAAATCCGGAGTAATTAATTCCCATTTTTTCAACCCAAACTTTAATAATCTTTTCAATCATATCGGCAACTACGACGCCGACTACAAAAATAGCGGTAGCGACTATTAAATTAGGCAGCCAAAACATAACCCTGTTTAAAAAAGCGTTAAATTCTGAAAAGCCTAAAATGGTAACAGCGATAGAAAGAGAAACGATCACCAAAATCCATTTTACGATTGCGCCGACAAAATTGGCGGCATTAACCGTAACCTCCGCTTTCCTCATTGCTTCCCTCCATTCCTCCCTGTCAAATAATTTATTGAACCCTACTCTCGCCAAAATTTCCGCAACGAGTTTTCCCACTCCCAAAGACACAAGCCATCCAATAATGAAAATGATTAAAGCTACCAAAAAATTGGGAATAAAAAGAATGAATCCTTCCCAAAGTTCGGATAAAGCCTTTGAGGTAATCGTATACCAAAGTGCGTCCATATTTTTTTAAAAAATACGCTTAGTTTGCCGCTAACCAGCCAGCCAATGGCCGAGAGGCGGAAACCCGCATAAAATTTAATTGGTTATCTTTATTTATTGGCTGATTTGCAATCTTATAAAGATGCAAAAGATATTTCTATTATATCAATAAACGAAGAAAATACCTGTGGATAAAATAAAAATTCAAATTTGTCAAAAAATCAGCTTTCTAAAAATATTTTCAATTTATCAAAGGCCTTGCGGCGCATACTGATAGCTTTCTTCTCTTTAAAGCTCATTTCTCCAAAGCTTTTATCAAAGTTTTCCGGCCGGAAAACATCGTCCCAGCCATATCCCATTCCGCCTTTCGGCTTAACAATTTCGCCATTAATAAAACCTTCAAAAAAATAAAATTCTTTTTCGCTTCTGGCATAACCTATGATTGTCTTCGCTTTTGCTTTTTTATTTCCCATTTTTTCTGCTATTTCCGCCAATCCTTTGTTCCCGATGGTTTTTAAAAACCACTTTATCAACGGTCCGGGCAAACCGTTAAGGCAATCCAAATAAAGGGAAGTGTCTTCAACTATAAACTCCCCTTTTTTATGCTTAAAAGCTTCAAACAATTTGGCTTTAATAATTTTCTTCGCATCAATCTCCTGAACTTCCGGCAAATCAATATCCATTTGCTCAATCTTTTCCAAAATCGCTTTTGCCTCCTTAAATTTATTTTTATTTCCGGTGATAAAATAAAGGGACATAATTTAATTAGAATCTTCTAGCTTTTCAGAGTAAAGCTGTCGGCCATATCGGTAAAAACCTGCCGGTAGTCCTCCCAGCTATTTTCAAGAGTATTAAAAGATATCAGCCAAACATCATCTCCTTCTCCTCTGATGGCTATTATTAAGACTTTAAAATCAATTTCTTTTTGATTAAAATTCACTTCCGCCGCCCAAGCTTCTCTGTCGTTTATCTTTGTTCCGTTTTCTTGGCTAAAAACCGCTCCGGGAATACTTTCATCCAATTGCTCTTTGACCGTTTGGAAATAATCGCCTAAAGATTTTCCCTGAACAGTGTCGTAGCTAACGGCCGCATAAGTTTTAAAATTAATCCTTTGCGCCGCTTCATCAATAATTTGTTCATTCTCATTAACGGCCATGGCGGAAATCCCCACTCCCGCCGCTGTTTGCTTCCATCCGTCGGGAAGAACAATCTCAAAATCATTAGTCGCCAGTTTATTCCCGTTTTGCCCTTTTTCCAATTGGTCTTTAGCTTTCTCTTGCCCGAATGGCATTCCGTCCCCGTTAAAATTTCCCGACAATTGATTCTGCCGAAAAAAATAAAAACCGATCGCTAGAGCCAAGACAAAAAATAGAGCAATTAACCCGATATATTTATTTTTCATAATATTTTAATTATTGTTTTTAATAATTAAATAATAGCATAAATAATATCTTCCCAAAAAAGCAAAAGGCTAATCTTTTTGATTAGCCTAGCTTCAAATGAAAAATATTCAG
The DNA here is from genome assembly GCA_028706715.1 of Minisyncoccota bacterium. Taxonomy (GTDB): domain Bacteria; phylum Patescibacteriota; class Minisyncoccia; order Minisyncoccales; family JAQTVQ01; genus CAIMDX01. Next base: position 11,926 of record JAQTVQ010000017.1, read on the forward strand.
AACCTTCTGCTTCCTCTCTTTGAGAATCTTTTGCCATATTTTCAGGCGGGCAAGAGAAAAGAGCCTCTCTTGAAAACAACGCTAGCTTTGCCTTTCTCTTGTCCTTTCCGTTCTGCAATATGCCTCTAAGTCAAAATATTGTGGCTGACCCCATTTTCGGCCAAACAAAACCCCGCCGTAGGCGGGGCGGGCGTTTTTTCAGCTTCTAGTTGTGAAATGTGGACCTTATCGGATTCGAACCGGTGACCTCCTCATTGCAAATGAGGCGCTCTACCAACTGAGCTAAAGGCCCTTAACAATAGAAAGATATAACAAAAAGAGGGTTTTGTAAATTTAAATTTCCTGAAGAAATTAAAAATTCCTTCGCTAAAAAGTATTTTAGCGCAAATAAAGCCGGCTAAGGTTTTGAAGAAAAAACCTCGCGCTTATTCTTTAATGATCCGAAGTCTTCTCTTTGTGCTGCTTGATCAAACGGCTCATTTTGTTTTTTGCTTCCGTAACCGCTGCGACGATGTCGTTTTTTTCGGATTCTGATCTCAAGACTTTCCCGGGCAGCCTTACATTTATTTCGCATCGGAAAGCTCTGCCTTCGGAATCAAAATAATTGGTTTTTTGAAGCCTTATCCTCAGCTCGTTGGGAAGCCCGAAGCTTGAAACGATTTTTTCCAAAGAATTAATTTTGGAATCTATTTTTTTGCCCGCAGCCGGAGATATTAAAATATTTTTTTCCGTTGTTATTTTCAACATTTTTTTATTTCCTTAAAATTGCCGCTATTTCTTTTTTTAAAGGCATCTCTTCGGGGTCGACCACATATACTTTTCCGTTATGAAGATATGTAAAGAACACTGCCAAGCTTAAGATATCAATATCTCCTGATTTTTGCCTGTCATGCAGCTCGCTCCATCCGCTGTTTCTATCAAATTTTCCCCAAATCTGCCGGCCGAAAGGCGCGAAAATTTCCGCGACTTTTCCTTCCCATGCTTTTTTAACAATATAGTCGGGAAGATATGACGCCTTGGAGGTTTCAAGAATGTCGGAGCATTTTTTAATCTCTTCCGCCTTAAGACGGTCATAGTATTTTTGAACCGTTTTCCACGCTCTAGCCCGAAGATCTTCTTCGTTAATTTTCTCGGTATTCCCCGGCAAAACTTCTTCCATAATAAGAGGATATTTGCTGACTTCCCGGAAAATGGGCATAAAATATTCAACGCCGGCAGCTACAAGAGGTATGCTTCTGTCGCGAAGGCATTTTATTATCCCGTTATCAATGTGCCTTAAATAACGGCGAATTCTGAATTTCAAATCGTCATGCCCCACTCCATGGCCGTGGAAGATTAAAGCTTTCCCTCTCTGTCCGCCCGAAGAATGAGACTGCAATTGCTTTTCATAGTCCTTATACCATAACGCCTCTTCAAGATTTTTCGGCAGCCCCAAACAATCAATTTCGGCAATTCCGTCAACAGACCCTTGATAAAGCTTAACGCGATTTTTAGTTAATTGCAGAAGATAAAATTTCCCATATTCTCCAAGATAAAAAAAGAGCGGCTTGAAAATGAAAACTTCTCCAGCCGCGGCAAGCTCTTTGAATTTTATCGGCAGCCTGAACCATTCAAAAACTCCCGGCGCCGCGAAAACGGCCAATCCGTCGCTTTGATTCTGCCAAAAAACAGGATCTTCAAGCAATTGCTCGTGCGGCTTGAGTATTCTTTTGATTTCATCAGCTCCGACTCCCTGCTCCGAACAGTCTTTAACCGCCTTTTTTATTAAATTTTTAAATCGCAAAGGATCTTCTTGCGCATCTCTGCCGCTTCTATGAGTCGGCATATAAAGAGATATGCAGGGAACGGCTCCTTGTTTTTTCGCCAGCTCTTTCAAATGATCCAATAAAAAAATATTATTTTTTGAGGACATTTGTTTTTTAAATTTAATGGCCGGATAAGACCTTTATTATTAATGCTTGAAGTTTTAAAAATACTGCTTCTTTAAATAAATTATACCTTCGGCTCTATTAAAAGCAAGAATATATTTCCTATCAAAAATCAAAACCTCCCGCTGGAGGGAGGCTTGCGTTTATAGTATTCCGCCTGCTTGAAATTTTCCGTCTCCGCAATATCGCAAATTTGCGGTGATAGAAAATAAATCGGTTCTTTCACCCTTGTTTAACAAGAGTATCTTCCTTTTGTTTTGGCTATTTCTTATCAATATTAAGGCCGCATCCGTATTTTTAATATACTGTTTCCGGTTCAACCATTTACCTATTCCTTTTTTTCTTTTTGACAAAAGATTTTTATGAAAAACCTTTTCAAAGCATAATGCTTCCATCTCGGCATCTTTCAAAATTTCCATTTTCCCGGTCTTGAAAGCTAAAGAACGGTCTAAAATTATATTCGGATCGTCTGCCAAAAATTCATACGGAATTCCCCTTTTTACGATTTCGGGATTATCGCAAGAAACGCGATACAATTTTATTGATAATCTCATATCTTTCTTGTTTTTTAAACAAGCGCTTATTTATGTCTTTGACTATGGACATATTTTTAAAAGAAACTCTACAATAATATAAAAAATTATCGCTTCTGCGTCAAATTTAAAGCCTTTGGAACGAATATAAGAAGTAAAAACAATAAAACAGCTTCAAAGCTGTTTTATTGGCAATATTTGTTCTTTGAATGTCTTGGTAAGCGCGGAAGGAGCCTGCCTTCGCTCCGCACGATTGCGGAGCTACGGCGAGGCGAAATCGGACCTTCCCCTTATTTTTAGAAAAATCCCAAAGGGATATCCTTCTTCGGTAATTAGGTGGGCGCGGAAGGAGTCGGACCTTCGACCTCTTCTTTATCAGAGAAGCGCTCTACCACTGAGCCACGCGCCCGATCTTTTTAACACATTATATTCTTAGCAGAAAATTTAAAATTTTCCAAGTCTGCATTTTTTAAAAAAGATAATCATTTAACCTTTTATATTTTTAAATTTATAAAAAACGGACTTTCGCCCGCTTGAATGATAACCGATAAATTAAGTAAGTTTGAATTTCTTAGAGCTGCCTCGTTATTAAAAAATTAATCTCCCTTTTTGGTACAGAGATAAACACCCCAGAGTTAAGGTCCAAATTTAAGACTTCAACTCCAGTCGATACTTTCAAAAAAATAATTGATCCACGAGCAGCTTCCGCTACCCGTGCCTTGTTACGACTTCTTCCCTCTTATTGGGCCCAGCTTAAACCCCGCTTATGCGAGACTTTCGGCTATTCCCAACTCGCTTGAAGTGACGGGCGGTGAGTACAAGACCTAGGAACATATTCACCGTGACATGGCTGATTCACGGTTACTAGCGATTCCAGCTTCATGAGGTCGAGTTTCAGACCTCAATCCGAACTAGGGAGTCGTTTGATGGGATTAGCTCCAGGTTACCCCTTGGCGACCCTTTGTCGACTCCATTGTATCACGTGTGCAGCCCAAGACATCAAAAGGCCATGCTGATTTGGCGTCATCCTCACCTTCCTCCCCGCTCTTTCCCCCCGAAATTATATTTCCGGAAGAAGGAGCGGGGCAGTCTCCTGTGACAAATCGAACACAGGACAAGGGTTGCGCAGGTTACCCCATTTAAGGGAGCAACTCAAGCCACCTGCTGACGACAACCATGCAGCACCTGCCTACCTGTCCTTGTGAGAAGTCTTCCTTTCAGAAGATTGTCAAGTAGGTTTCAA
>JAQTVQ010000003.1:0-7813 GCA_028706715.1 Minisyncoccota bacterium
TTGGGGCAAAATTATATCAAAAATATCAAAAAACTTCCGGGGGTCCGGAAGTTTTTAAGCTCTTAATTTACTTTCTCGTACTTTCTGATTTCTTGCGTTTCTATCTTCCAATGGGTAAGGGATTCATCTTCAATCATATTGAGAAACTGCTTGTCTTCCGCCCAGCTCCATTTTCCTTGGCTTTTTCCTCCAGTGTATCCGTCTTCATAAACTTCGTATTGTTCGTATGTGCCATCTGGGTTTATCGTAAGATAAGAATCGGATCCGAAGGGACCGCCGAAAGGAATTTTTCTTTTTCCAAAAATGTCCTCTTGGACAGCCTGGAAGCTTACTTTTATGATAGTTCCGTCTTCTTGAGCTTCTCCTGTCAGGCTTATATCCTTGGCGTTTATAGCTGTCTCTTCTTCGGAAACTTTTTGGACTTCAACCGCGTGGCTGATGCTAGCCTGATTGGCGTCTTGAACAATGACAGCGGCAATTCCTCCGGAGAGAACGATAATAGTCAAAATAAGCGCTATTAGTATTTTATTCATTTTTTTTAAGGTGCGTTTCTGCCGATTTCCTCCAATCGGCTGGATAACGCATCTAGTTAGTTATCCTCCAATGAAGGTTAATCTGCGAAAGAATTGCTTTCGCATTTTTTCGGCTTTTGTATAAATTGTTTATTGAATACTGCAAAAAGGATATTTTGTCAAGAAAAAACAGAGGCCGGGCCTCTGTTTTTTTGCGCTAATCCAATTCCCAAATGTCTCCTTGGACTCCGGTTTCCCGGTTTCTAGTCCAAAAGATTTTGTAGCCGCCGCTATCGGCTCTGGGGCTTTGTTCTTTCATCAAGTCCTGCGACTTGATGTTAAGAAAGAAAAAGTCAAAGAATCTGTCTTGGTTTTTCGGAGATCTGACTCTTATTTGATCATCGGCAATATGTCCCCATACAAGACTATCAAAAAGATAATCTCCATAGCTCATATTGGCCGTATGATCTTTATTTAAAATCAAATAAGCTTCAGTCTGACCCATTGGAGCTTCGTAGGTCGTGCTGTATGCTGCTAGAATCCCGCTTTCTTTTTCTTCTGACTTTGCCAAAATATTTTGGCTTGAACCCGCTTGAACGGCGTTGTTTACGGAAGCCGTTTGGGCTGTTTTGTTTACTTCAACATCGCGAACATCATAAGCAGTAGACGGACTCTTTTGCAAGCTGCCGATTACGAGCAATAAAAATAGCGCAATTATAGCTGCTATTACTTTTTTGTTCATTTTTTTATTTTTAAAGTTGCTCTTTGCCAATGTCCTCCAATTGGCAAGATAACATCTTTAAAAATTGTTATCCTCCATACGTTGAGGCTTGACTTTAAATTGTCTAATTTATACTGGAAAACAAAATCATTGTCAAGCGCAAATTTACAGAGGCCGGGCCTCTGTAAGTTCAAAAGCTTCCATTAGCGGAGGCAAAATGTCTTTTTTTCGGGACATTGCTTTTTCAAGATAAAAAGACCCGTCAATAACTTTTTTGCCGAAAGCTTTTTCCATTATATCGGTATTTCCGCTAACCAATATTTCCGATCCCCCTTTTATAATATCCGTAACCATTAAAGCGACGAAAGACATATTTTCTTTTTGGGCTATTTCCGCCAATTTTTCTAAAATCTCTCCTTTTCTTTCTTTGGCCTCTTTAAAATCCACAACTTCTATTTGTCCCACTCCGAATTTTTTATCACCGGCTTCAAAATTTTTGAAATCGGAATAAATGATTTTCTCCGCGTTCATTCCCTCCATACTCGCCTTTTGCTTTTTTATCTCAATGCCGAATTTTTTTAAATTCTTAATTTTAGCTTTTATCCCTAATTTTTTCGCTATTTCAATATCTTTTTTAGCGGTAGTCGCTGATTTGAAAACAACGGTATCCGACAAGATAGCCGAAACTAAAAGCCCTGCCAATTGAGAAGTGATTTTAAATTTTTTGTCGTTTATCATTTTTTCAGCTACCAGCGTTGCAGTAGAACCGACCGGCTCGGTGTGGCAGATTACGGGCTCGGAACAGTTGAATCCGATTTTGTGATGATCTAAAATTTCAATAATTTTAGCTTTTTCAATTCCGTCCGGATTTTGGCTTTTTTCGTTATGGTCAACCAAAACTATTTTTTGGCCTTCCGAAACCCTTAATTGCTCGGGGGTTTTTGCTTTGAAATAATCCAGCACGAATTTTGTTTCCGGATTGATTTCTCCAAAAACAGCCGGAACGGCTTTAATCCTGCGGCTCTTTTTCAGATAATCCGCGTAAGCGATCGCGGAGCAAACCGTATCCGTATCAGGCGATTTATGGCCGACAACATAAACTGTCTCTTTTTGCATATTGATTTTCAATAATTACGATTACGGCTTTTATTATAGCAAAAATCAATTTAATGATAAAAATCCAAAAAGATTATTCAACCTCTTTGCCTCCGGAAAGGATTAGACCCTTTCTAGGCCGCCCTTTCTAGTTGACTAAACGGGTTGCAGATTCCTTGAGGCGGTTTTTAAGATGATGCAGAGGATACAAAGAGATTTCTTCAATAGAATGCTTTTGGTCGTAATAAGCGAAAGGGTCGTCCAAGTCGCGCATTAAAATCATCATATAAATCATAATAAAGCTTACAAAGACGGTAAAAAACAAATTTTCCCAATACGTTCCGACATTTAAAAAGATCATTGCCGTAATTACCAAATAGCTGATAATCTCGGCTGCGACATAAGCTGATCCGGCAAAACGCACCTCCCTAATAAAATGGATTCTTAAAATTGCTTTTCTTATTTCCGATTGTCCATGCTTCAAACGGCTGACGGACGACGGCTGGCTGTATTTCTCTAAAGGGATAAAAATATCGGTAAATCCGGCGATTTTTTCCATAATGCTTTTTGTTTTTCTTTCCCTGTAAAGCCATTCCAAGATTTGCTCCGTAAAAACCAGGCAATAAAGAAATCCTTTCTTCCCTTCTTCAGCTCCTTTGCTTTTGCAGACATAAAGACACTCGTCCGCGACGGCTTCAATGCTTGAAGCTAACTTTGCCGGTAATTTTTGTCCTTCCTTAAAATCGGTCAAAACCGCCGAAAGATTAAATCCGATAAGAAAAATATTGGCGGAAATCAGGGCGGCAAAAAGCGTATTCAAACTGAAAAACTCCCATCCGTAATGGTGGGCGATCGCTTTTGCGATAAGAATAAACGATATCAGCGGGAGGGACTTCGCGGCCATTTCCCATTTTGGATGATAAATTTGAACCATTTTTAAAAATATCAATTTTACAAAATAAAAAAACGCGATTTCGCGCGGTACAAAAACTATATGATGTACTCTATAAGTTTACACAAAAAAAGATTCTCTGTCAAAGAATATAAGTTTTCCACTTGCGGGTCTGTTTTTAATTTAATTATAATGAATTATATGAACAAAAAAATAATTTTTATTTCCTTGGCTTTCTTTCTTGTTTTGGCTGCGGCGGCCGGAGGATATTTTTATTTTAAAAATCTTCAAAAACCGGCCGGAACCGGCAATTCGGAAAATAATATCGGCACGAAAGCCGAAGAAGAAATTAAGGCAGAGCAAGGAGGCGCCGAGGAAGATGTCATATTGGAAAATTCCGCGAAAGGAACCATCCCTTCGGTTCAGATAGATCCGATGGAAAACAAGCCGGATATCAATCCTGCGGATAAAACCAATCCTTATACTGATATTAAAATTAATCCTTTTGAATAGATTTATGAAAATAAAAAAAAGTTTAGCTTTTTTTGCGGCAGCGGCCGGATTGATGGGCGCCGTTTTTGCCTTTGCCGAAGATCAAAATGCATCCTCAATACAATATCCGGTTGAAGAGCTGGGAGGATGCGCCGATCAGCAGGAATGCAAGGCTTATTGCGATAAAAAAGAAAACATAGAAGTTTGCCTTTCTTTTGCCGAGAAAAACAATCTTTTATCTCAAGAGGAGATTGAAAGCGCTCAAAATTTTCTAAAAGCCGGCAATAAAGGCCCGGGAGGATGCGAAGGGAAAGAGGCTTGCGAGGCTTATTGCAGTGATATTGATAACATAGATGAATGTGTTGCTTTTGCCGAGAAAAACGGATTGATGCCGGAAGAAAAACTACAGGAAGCTAAAAAGGTTCAGGCGGCAATTGCCAAAGGAATAACCCCTCCGGCTTGCGGCAATAAAGAAGAATGCGATGTTTATTGCCAAAGTTCCGAGCATATGGAAGAATGTGTTGCTTTTGGAGAAGCCGCCGGTTTCTTGCAAGGCGAAGAGCTTGAAAAAGCTAGAAAGATGCTTTCCGCCGTTAAAAGAGGGGTAAAGGCTCCGCCATGCAACGGCAAAGAAGAATGCGACGCTTATTGCAGCAAACCTGAAAATATGGAGCTGTGCATCAATTTTTCCATAGAGGCCGGCTTTATGGCAGAAGAAGAAAAAGCTAATGCTCAAAAAATGCTTCAAGCGCTAGCTCAAGGCGCTGTCCCGCCAAATTGCAAAGGCAAAGAAGAATGCGAGATATACTGCACTCAAGAAGAGCATATAGAAGAATGTATTTCTTTTTCAGAGGCCGCGGGCTTAATGTCTGCCGAGGATGCGGCTATGGCCAGGAAAACCGGCGGCAAAGGCCCGGGCGGATGCTCAAACAAAGAAGAATGCGAAAATTTTTGCGGCGATCCGGCCAATAAAGAAGCTTGTTTTAATTTTGCCAAAGAAAACGGATTAATCCCTCAAGGAGAGTTGGAAAAGATGGAAGAAGGATCGCAGCAAATGAAAGAGTCTTTGGCGCAAGCTCCGGCTGAAGTGCTGGAATGCTTAATCTCCCTGCTTGGAGCAGATGCCGTTGAAAAAATGAAAAACGGCGATAATATTTTTTCCAAAGGAGACGAAGAAAAGATGAAAGATTGTTTTGAAAAAAATATTCATTTCCAAGAAACACAGGGCGATATTGAAGACAAGGTTCCTTTTACGGTAAATGGCCCCGGGGGATGCTCAAGCATTGAAGAGTGCCAGGCTTACTGCCAAGCAAATCCGCAAGATTGTATGAGCTATCAAGAGCCAAAAGATCTAAACGCTGGAAATCAAGTTTTCTCGGAACAGATGCAGAAAGAAATGCAAAAACAAATGCAAGAGCAAATGCAGCAGCATTTTGGCCCGGGAGGATGCCAATCGCCGGAAGAATGCCAGGCCTACTGTTCTTCTCATCCTGAAGAATGCGCCAGCTTTCAAGGATTGCCTTCTATGCCGATGCAAGAAATGAATAATTTAAATCCTCAAATGCCTTCTATGCCCGTAAATATGGAAAATTTGGAAGGCTTCCAAGCTCCTATGGAGATGCAAAATATGCAGACGCAGCAGCCGATGCAAAAGATGGAAGACGAAGCCGAACCGAGCGGCGCTATAAAAAACACTTCTTTGCTTGGTTCCATTGTCCAAGCGTTTAAAGATTTTTTCAAAAATTAGCTATCTCCCGAAAAACAAAGGCCTGCTTCGCTCGCCGAACCTCTCTTTTGCTTAAAAGCTAAGGAGAAAGAGGTTTTACAGTTCTGCGAGGAAAAGGATGATTTTCTGTTTTTGTTGGATTAATTTTTTTTATAATATTTTTTATCTATAAGTTTTTCGGGCAAAAAACTTTTATTGGAGTATTTTTCGTAATTTTTGCCATATCCCAAATTTTTCATCAGTTTCGTGGAAGCGTTTCTTATCTCCATAGGTATCGGAAGATTGCCGTATTTTTTAACATCTTCCATGGCCGCAAAATAAGCATCGTAAGCGTTCCTGTTTTTTGCCGCTACGCTTAAATAGACCACCCCATGGGCTAAGTTTATTTGGGCTTCGGGCAAGCCGATAGTTTCCACCGCTCGAAAAACTTCGTTGGCTACGACCAAGGCGGTCGGCTGGGCCATTCCCACATCTTCGGAAGCGAAAATAACCATTCGGCGCGCGATAAATTTCGGATCTTCTCCCGCCTCAACCATCCGCGCTAGATAATACAATGCCGCATCCGGCTGGCTGGCGCGCATGCTTTTAATAAAAGCGCTGATCGTGTTGTAATGTTCCTCCCCTTTTTTATCAAATCTTAAAAATTTATTTTGAATAGTGTCTTTTAAAGATTGAACGGTTATTTTTTTATAAAGCTTGGAAGCGTTTTCAATAACGGTTATCGCTTGTCTCGCATCGCCGCCGGCCATGCTTATCAGCCATTCTTTGGCTTTCTTTTCCATTTTAACGCCTGTTCTGGCGATTATTAGAGCCATATCTGAAGAAGACAAGCTTTCCAGCGTAAAAACCCTGCAACGGGATAGCAGCGGCGAAATGATTTCAAAACTTGGATTTTCGGTTGTCGCCCCTATTAAAACAATATCTCCGCGCTCAACATACGGGAGCAAAAAATCCTGCTGGGCTTTATTTAAGCGATGTATCTCGTCCAAAAACAAGACCCTTTGCCTTGAAAGGATATTTCCGCTTTCAATAACTTTTTTAATGTCTTCTTTCCCCGAAGACACTCCTGATAATTCATAAAAATCGGCTTTTAAAGAGCCGGCATATATTTTTGCCAGCGTGGTTTTTCCGACGCCGGGAGGGCCCCATAGAATAAAAGAAAAAATATGGCCTTTTTCAATGGCTATATTCAACGGCTTTCCTTCGCCGACCAAATGTTTTTGACCCACGAATTCTTCAAGCTTTTTCGGCCTGATTTGCGAAGCAAGAGGCTCCATAAATTTTTAACTAATGTTATTGACAAAGATAATCATTTTGATAATATAAAAAATAATCACTATGAAAAAGACCCTGTTACGGTTCCGTCCGTATCGGGGGCTTTTTCTTTTTGGCGGTAAATTAATTTATTTCTTTGGGTGCTTAAATATGTCAATGGAATGTTAAGCTTTCTTAAGAGGATGGAACATTTATCATTAGGAGAAATAAGAGAAAGAAAAACTCCTTTTTGTCTAAAAAATTTTACAAGCCCAGCGTAGTCGCCATCACTGGAAACGATGACCGCTTTATCAAATTGTCTTTCATAACAATCTATCGTCGCTTTTAAAACTAAGTCTGCATCGCAATTGCCTTTTATTTTGCCCTCACCGTCACAAGTAGTTTCTTTGAATACAAGAGTAAATCCTGCCTCTTGCAAAAAATTATATAGATCTTTATTTTTAGAGACTAAACCGATAAAAATATATGCTCTTTTTATGAAATATTTTTCTCTAAGCCAAATTCTAAAACGCTTGTAGTCCATTGCCCATCCAAGACCTTTAATGCCTTTGTGGAGATTGGCTCCATCTATGTATGCAAAATTATTTTTCTTTTCCATCTTTTTTATAGCTAGACCAACTAAAATTTACTGCTTTCAATGGCTATATTCAGCGGCTTTCCTTTGCCGACCAAATGTTTTTGACCCACGAATTCTTCAAGATTTTTCGGCCTGATTTGCGAAGCAAGAGGCTCCATAAGAATTGAACAAATACTTTATATAAAATCTATTTTTAGACTACGATCAAAAACCTTGGCTATTTTTTCTAAAGTATTAATAGAAAAATTTTGTTTTCCGGCCTCTATTCTTGCGATATTGCTTTGTTTAGTCCCAATTTTTTTAGCCAATTCTGCTTGAGATATCCCTTTTTTCTTTCTTAATTTTAAAATTTGATAAGAAATTTCTAATTGTTTTCCGTATTCATCGTAATATTTTTTAAATTCAGGATCTTTTAATTGGCTTGCTAAATATTTTTGGAAACTATCTTCTTTTTGCATTTTTTTGTTTTTCATAAATTTTATGATTTTTTAATATCTCTTGATAATTTTCTTCAGCTTTTTTA
>JAQTVQ010000003.1:7913-34263 GCA_028706715.1 Minisyncoccota bacterium
AGAAGATATCATATATGATATATAATATCAATAGTCAGAGTATCTTTTGCTGTTTCTTTTTTTCATTTTTAAGGACCTATAAGTGATTTCCATCTGCTCCCAGTATTCGCTGTAATGCTTTTTAATCTTTGGATCTTTTAGTAATTTTTTGAGGCATGACTGGAAGCTTTTGGCTTGGGGTTCTTTCTTATTCATATTGCATTGATTATTAAAGATTTTAAAATTTGACCACTCTGACGACCACTCCATTTACGGCATATCCGAAAGCGTCCAAATCTTCCCGATGTAAGACGATGGGAGGCATATCCATCGTAGATTCGGAGACCAATCGGATTTCTTTTCTCTTGTCGTCTTTATAATATTTTTTAAAATTAGCCGCTCCATCTATATGGGACAGGACATAATCCCCGTTTTCCGGAGTTTTATTGCAGTTAACAATAACATAATCCCCGTTTTCAATATTATCTCCGTTGATATTAGCTTTATCCAAAGAGTTTCCAACGGCTTTAACCGCGATTAGCCCTTGGGGGCTGGATCTTCTGATTGATTTTTGGGATATTTTCAAATAACCCTGAATGGCATCTTGCGTTAATGCCAAGGCCGGACCGCAACTGGCATAGCCGACTATAGGAATATTGAACATTTTATCCGTGGTAAATGCTTCAAGCTTGGCTACCTTTTGGCATTTTTTTTGGCTGTCAAAATAGAGCAAGCCTTTTTTCTTTAACTGCTCTATGTGATAAATAACGGTTTGCGGATTTTCTATGCCAAGCTCTCGGCCTATCTCCCGATAAGACATTTTGGAAATATCTTTTTGCTCCGCCAGTTTGATTATTTTTTGCCGGTTCGCGTTCATAGCTTTTTTTGTTTTAACTTATTAGCTTGTTTTTATTTTACCAAAAGCGGTTTATTCCTGTCAATAGTTTTATTGACACCGTTGACACAACTCTTTATCAAAGTCCGGCAGCGATACGAAAAACCGGTTTTTAAGGAGCAAAAAACCGGCTATCGCCGGTTATTAAAAATTATAATAGATTACTCTTTGAAAATATTTTCTACAAATTCTTTTATTTCTTTTTTTACTTTTGCCGTTTGATTTAGGACTAATAAGTGGTTTCCTCCTTTAATTACTTTCAACTTGGCATTTTTAATTCTTTCAACCATTTTTGTTGAATCTCCAAGCGGAAAAATGGTGTCTTTGTTCCCATGAATAATCAAAACAGGAATGTCTATTTTTTCAAATATGCCTCGGGCGACGAATTTATTGGCAAACTTCAAGCAATAAGCGTAAACGCGGACATTGGTATTTTTTGCATCTGCCACCATTCTTTTTAGGTTCCAATCCGCTTTGGAATAATCAGAATAATCAATGTGCAAACCCCTCCCTTTCGGAGGATTGAAAAAAGAAAAAACGGAAGCCAAAGAGATTATAAAAGGCCTAAAAAACTTGGCGCGCCAGGTCTCTCCTATTCTATAATCAGGACTGACAAACAACGCCGCTTTTGCTTTGTTTTTTTCTTGATCTAAATATGCCAATGCCACCAGCGTTCCCAAAGAATGACTGATTAAAACAATATTTTCAGCCCTTACTTCTTCTATTAGTCCGGCTAAATCCTGCGCGAGGCTTTCAACGGAGCATTCGGAATATTTTTCCGGCTTGATTGATTTTCCGTGTCCCTTCAAGTCAAAAAAGAGAAGATTATACCTTACGGATAAATCTTCGTAGGGCTTCCAAGCTGACATACTGCCGGAAAGTCCGTGTATAAAAACCAAGGTAATTTTCCCCTTTTTAAATTTGTTGCATTTATAATAAATGCCTGCCTTTGAATACCTTCCTTCTTCCATAAAATACCTTTTTAAAATAGCATTTTTTTTGCGCAGATTAAAGATTTGAGAAGAAAAATCATTTTATCGCTAATGTAGCTTTTTGCTCTCGGCAAATTAAAATTCTTTGTTTATCAATAGGCGCGCCAAGCGAAGCTCTTCCCATGAGGCATCTTCTCCCAAAAGTTCTTTGGCGTAAGAAAGCGGATATTTTCCATCTTCGGTTTTACCGGCCGCGACTATCCTTTGTATTCCCAAATATCTTCGGCGATCGTCTTCTTCAACCATATGAGAGATATCCGGCATCTTCCCTTGCTCTTTCAATTTCTCCAAATGTCCGAGAATTGTTCCAACGGTCATTTTTCTCGCCTTGGCTATGTCTTCCAGCGGCATCTTTTTTTCGGCCAATTCTTTGGTTTGCTGATAAGTTGAAGTTTTCTTTTTGGATTTTAATTTCGCCGATAATTTTTTCCCCGATTCTTCTTTTCTCGGGTTTTCCTTTATCGTTATTCTTATTCCTTCCGCATGCTTTTCTGACTCTTTTTTTAATTCTCGGTCAAATTCTAAAACTTCTCCGCTGACCTTTAAAGCTGTTTCGTTGAATCCGATTAAGGACAGTCCGTCCAGCGACCGCACGCGTGAAAGCGCCACATAGCCCATTCCCCTTTCAAAAGACTGCGAGAGGTCTATTTTAGCCGCATCCAAGCTCATTCCTTGGCTTTTATGGACCGTAATAGCCCACGCCAAACGCAAAGGATACTGGCTTATTTCCGCTTTTATTTTGCCGTTTTCTTCTATCAGCCAATTGGCGAGAGAAACATCTATCATGCGGCCGGTTTTAGTTTGCACGCGGATATTTTCTTTGTCCAAAAACTTTACCACTCCCAGCGTGCCGTTTGAATATCCCTGTTCAAAATTATTTTTTACAAACATTACCCTTGCCCCGATTTTTAACCGCAAGACGTCCGGAGCCAAGCATCCCCTTTTTATTATTTCCACCAAATTGTCTCCCCCTTTCGCTTCCATTTTGAATTTGTATTCCCTGCCCGGAATTTTAGCCAGTTCTTGCATATTTTCAATGTCAACATCGGCGTTATGGGAATAAAGCTTGGTTGGCTCTATCTTTCCATTGATGGCTTTGCCGATACGCGCCTCCAAATAGGAACGCTCGCAATCGCTTACAGCGTTATTTCTTATTGCATTCAAAACGGCCAAAAAAAGGTTATCGCTTTGGCGGTGCTGTTCATCCAAATAGCAGATTTTAAGGCCCAAGCTTTGCCAAGATTGCGAGTGATAAGCAAACTGTTTTTGAGCTCCCCCGGAGCGCATTACAGGAGGAAGCTGAAAAAAATCTCCGCAAAAAACAACTTGGACTCCTCCGAAAGGAAGATTTTCGTCCTTAAATGAACGGAATAAACGATCAAGCAAATCAAGCTGAAAATGATGGAGCATTGAAATTTCATCAATAATCAAAACATTCATTCTCCGGTAGCGGCTTTTTAGGTAGCTTCTTTTTTTTAAATTTTCAATCTCAACATCGCTTAGAGAATTTTTAATGCCTAACCCGCTCCATGAATGGATAGTTATTCCTCCCAAATGAGTGGCCGCTATTCCGGTAGAGGCGGTAACAGCCGTTCCTATTTCGTTTTTACGCAAAAAATCTATGTATTTATTCAATAGATAGGTCTTGCCGCTGCCGGCCGGCCCGGTGATAAATGCGTTATGCCCGGCTTTTAAAATTTCCAAAGCTTCTTTTTGCGTCATAGATACCATTGTATCTTCCATCAAGCCTCGGCGCAAATTTATCTATCTTAGAAAGGGTCTAACCCTTTCCAGTCCGCGAATCTTTCAAACAAAAAACCGCCTTTTAAAGGGCGGCTCTTTGCACATAAGAGTATAGTTAGACTCTTTTCACTTCTGTGGCGCTGCGGCCTTTGTCGCCGTCAACGATTTCAAAAGTGACAGCGTCTCCGACTCTAAGTTCTTCAAATGTTACCCCTTGCAAATTTTTGAGATGAAAGAAAATATCTTTTTCTTCTCCTTCGCAAGCAATAAATCCGAACCCTCTGTCTGTAAGAGTTTTAATTGTGCCTGTCATAGGTTGCTTCTGCTTACTTTTTTTTATTTGTTTAAAAACCCGACCTCGTCTTTTAACTTTATAAGAAATATACACTTTTTTCAAAAAAATTACCAGCTTTTTTCTATTTTTGGTTTTTTAGCCTTTTATCCCGAATACGGTCAACATCGGTTAAAATCTTTTTTCTTAGCCTTACGATCTTGGGAGTTATCTCCAAATACTCGTCTTCGTTCATTATTTCCAGCCCTTTTTCCAAGGTAAGATTAATACGAGGCATAAGAACGATCGCTTCATCAGCCCCTTTAGATCTTACATGAGTTAAAACTTTTCCCTTGGTCGGGTTTACGAGCAAATCATTTCCTCTTGATACGTTTCCTATTACCATTCCTTCGTAAATATCTTCGCTGGGTCCGATATATAAAGTTCCTCTTTCTTGCAATCCGCCCAAAGCATAAGTCAAAGCCTTGCCCGTAGCCATTGAAACCATAGAGCCAACGGTATGATGTTCTATCTCTCCAACATAAGGACGAAACCCGACAAATTGGCTGCAAAGAGTTCCCTCTCCTCTTGTATCAACTACAAATTCACCGCGATAACCTAAAAATCCGCGAGTCGGTATTTCAAAAATAATTTTAGTATGGCTTTCTTCTGTTTTAATATCCGTAGCAATTCCTTTTCTTTTGGCCATTTTTTCAATTACAGCTCCCATCATTTCTGTTGGAACGTCAACTGTTATTTCTTCAAAAGGCTCCAGGGTGACGCCGTCCTCTTTTTTAAAAACAACCTGCGGTTGAGAAACTTGCATTTCATAGCCTTCGCGCCTCATATTTTCCAGCAGAATTGCCAAGTGTAATTCGCCGCGGCCAAAAATTTTAAAATCTTCATTGGAAGAAAAATCTATTTTTAATCCTACATTTATTTCCAGCTCTTTCTGCAGCCTGTCTTTTATTTGGCGGGAAGTGAAAAATTTTCCGTCTCTGCCGGATAAAGGAGAACTGTTTACAAAAAGATTTAAAGAAATAGTCGGTTCGTCAACGGTAATAGCGGTCATCGGCTCTTCTTTTGGATCAACGCAAACTGTTTGGCCGATATCAATGTCGGTCAACCCGGCAAGCATTACAATATCTCCGGCTTGCGCTTCTTCTATTTCTTTTCTTTCCAGTCCTTCAAAATTAAAAATCTTGATTACTTTTCCCGGCTTAACGTCCGATGAGTTTTGAGTTTTTATAAACACATTGGTTTCGGGCTTGATAGTCCCTTGATAAATCCTGCCTATCGCCAGTCTTCCTAAAAAATCGTCATAACCTAAATTGAAAGATTGAAATTTAAAGGGCTTTTTGTTCAATTCGTCCGAAGATGCGACCGGCACTTTTTTCAAAATAGTTTCAATTAAAGGAGAAAGATCGTTTGACTCGTCAGTTAAATTTAATTTGGCAATGCCGTTTTTGGCAATAGTATAAACAACCGGAAAATCAATTTGTTCATCGCTGGCTCCCAAGTCCATAAACAAGGCAAAAATTTCGTCTTGCACCCAATCAGGTCTTGCCGCGGGCTTGTCTATTTTATTAATAACCACTATCGGTTTCAAGCCGAGCTGCAAAGCCTTTTTAAGAACAAATCTTGTTTGCGGCATCGGCCCGTCGGCGGCGTCTACTAATAGCAAGACGCAATCAATAGATCTCAAAACGCGTTCTACTTCCGAACTGAAATCCGCATGCCCAGGAGTGTCCACCAAATTTATCTTTGTATCTTTGTAGTTTATAGAAGCATTTTTGGAATAGATGGTGATGCCCCTTTCTCTCTCTAAATCATTCATATCCATGCTTACTTCTTCTCCTCCCACGCCTGATTGGCGCAGCAAAGCATCGGTCAAGCTGGTCTTGCCGTGGTCCACGTGAGCGATAATGGCGATATTGCGAATTTCCATAAAGAATTAAAATGCCGGTGAAAATAAAAAAACGCCTGAGGCGTAATTTATATTTTCAACAATAAAATTAGCATTGTAATTATCCCCTTTTTAATCCTTGTTGTCAATGTTTGGAAAGTTTTTATCTGTTATTCGGATATTATTTTAATAGCCTTTCCCTTAATAATAGCTTCCGATATTTTTTGATAGGAAGAAGATAAAGTCCTCTGAAAAGTGCTTTGAGATATATTCATTTTTTCGGCGGCTTCAATCTGGCTCATCCCTTCAATATTCTTTAATCTCAAAGCTTCCGCTTCTTCAATTGTCAGCTCCACTATTTCTAAACAACTTAAGGGCACTCCTTTGGGTTTAAAATAAGTTACATCCGGCTGAAATTCTATTTTTCTGCAAGTTCTCGGTCTTGTCATCTTTTTAAAAATTTAATCAATTAAAAAACTCAAATTAAATAATATTAATTTTCTCTAAAAAAGCAAACAGCTTCTTAAAAAAGAAGCTGTTTTCTTTATTCTCCCAGGGCTTTCTTTTCTTCTCTTATCGCTTGAAGCTCTTCTTCAAGCATTTTTTCTTCCTCTTGCAACGCGGCCATTTCATTTTTAGGAGAAATAAATCTCCTACGGCCGAAGCCAAATCCTCTTCCATATCCGCATCCCATTCCGCAACCGCAGGGACCAAATCCTCTGCCGGTCCTCGGGCCTTGCCCTTGAGGGCCGGTTCTGTCTAAGTTAGGCATAAATTTTTTAAATTTAGTTTTTACTTATAAGCCGACCTTTTTTATTTAAATGTGCTTATATTATGATTATATATTCATAATAAAGTCTTGTCAACCGGCCAAAATTAAAATTTTTATTTTTTGCTTCTTCTTTTTTCCGCTTCCCTTACTTCTCTTTCATTTAAGCCGAAATGATGGGCAATTTCGTGCCAAACAGTGTCTTTAACAATTTCTTTTATGTCTTCTTTTAATCTTGCCGCCTTCTCTATCGGGTTTTTGAATATCGTTATTTTATCGGGTAAAACTTGGCTGTAATCTCCAAGCCTTTCTGTTTTTGGAATTCCTTGATACAATCCGAAAAGCCAATCGTTTTTCTTGATTTTTAATTCTTTTAATTCTTCGGGAGAGGGATTTTCTTCAATAACAATTTCCACATTATTCATTTTTTCCAAAAATTGCGGCGGAATGGATTGGATTCCTTCTTCAACTATTTTTTCAAATTCTTCAATAGACATATTAACCATATTATCTCATGCCGGTTTTTTGACAAATCTTTTATTATTTTTTTTGACAAAAAATGAAAAATATTGTAAATAGTTATGAATAACGGCTTAAAGCCGCATAACCAAAAATAGCTAAAAGGTTATCGGCAAGCGGAGCCGTAATTGAAAAGTTATTTTAAAATTAAATGGACAAAATCAGCCAAAAAAAAATTGACGAAATGGTCAAGGATGCTTTAGAGGCAAAGAGATATGATTTTGCTAAAAATTTATTGTCTTTAGGCGATGCCTCAAAAGATATCGCAAAAAAAACACTTTTTGCCGTCTTGTCGGAAAAGATTGAAAAAGTCAAAAAGCTGAAAAAAGGAGAAAAGTTAATAAATGTTTTTGATTTGAGATCAGAAATATCTGCAATTTTTAAGCTGATTGATCAGTATCATATTGAATGCGTAGAAAAAGCTGATGAAGCCGCATATATTTTTATGGAAAGAGAACTTTTTTATCCCGCTCTTTCTTTCGCAACTTACGGATCGGAGGAAGCAAAAGAAAGGGTTGTAAAAGAGTCTTTGGAAAAAGAAAACGGAGAAAGTGTTTTTGAAATCATGGAAGGTATCCGAGATCATAAGAAAATCTATGTTCCGATTGTCGCGAAAGTGCTGTCTGAATTAAGTTCTAAATAGTTTAAAATCCCCCTTGGCCTATCCGCTAAGCCAAAGGGGGATTTTTATTTGCGAAAAATATTTTTTAAAAAGTTTTTAAAATTTTATTGGATATTAAATATTTTTCTTTTGCCCACCCTGACAATACCGATAAAGGGCTCTTCTCCGTTTAATATTTTTCCGTCAATCGTCTTTACTCCGTTTTGTTCAAAAAGCCTGCGCAGTTCGCTGTTGGAAGAAAACTTTTGCCTTAAGCTTGCAAAAAGATTTTCTTTTGCCGGCACGCTTTCGCAATCTTCTTCGGTTATATCTTTCTGCGAAAACTTTCTTTCAAAATTTTTTCTTTCTTTCTCTCCATCTTCAAGGCTTTTGGTTTCAAGAGCTATTAAAAGAACTCCAAGTATTTTTTTAGCTTCCAAGGGATTTTCTTTGATAAAAGATTCCAGCTTCGGCAACTCTTCTTCGTGGATAAAAGTAAAAGCTTTGAACCATGAAAGAATCAGGCTGTCGGGAATAGACATTACTTTTCCGAACTTGTCTTCAAAAGAAGCCGTTGCGGAAATGGCGTTGCCAAAACTCTTGCTCATTTTTCTGCCCGATCCGTCCGTCCCTTCAATCAAAGGAGTGAATAACCCTATTTCCGGAACAACTCCGGCGTTTTCCATTAGCGTTCGGCATTGGACTATATTAAGAAACTGATCCACTCCTCCAATCTCAACGTCCGTCTTAAGCTCCAAGGAATCAAATCCCATTAATATTCCATAAATCAGTTCTGCTATGCTTACGGGCTGTTTTTTTTCCGCGCGCTTGCGAAAGTCGTCTCTCTGCATTGCCGCTGTTGCGCTTATTTTCTGCAAATGGCTGAAAATATCGGAAAGGGATATTTTTTCCAGCCAGCTGGAATTGTTGTGGACTTTCATTTTGCCGATGCTCACGAATCTTCCCGCTTGTTTGGAGAAGCTGCGCATATTTTCTTTAATCTGATCGCGGGTAAGAACCTCTCTTGCCGCGTCTCTGCCTGATGGATCTCCTACCATAGCGGTAAAATCTCCAACGATAAAATCAATATGATGGCCCGCTTTTTGGAACATTTCCAGCAATATCATCGGCACAATGTGGCCCATATGAAGCTGGCCGGCGGTTGGATCAGTTCCGAATTTCACTTTTAATTTTTTTCCGCTTTTCAGCATTTCGGGCAGCCTTTCAAAGCCTAAAGATTGGGATATTTTAGGATTTATGAATCCCAAAAAAGATTCCGGTTCAATGTTTTTCCAATCTTCATTTATTCTTTGGCATAAAATTTCCGCCAAATCTTTTTTTTCTTTTATCTTTTCCATTTTTAAAGTCTTTGAATAATTAACTTTCAGAATATTGTAGCATATTCGCGGCTAAAATTAAAAAATACAAAATAGAATATAAACGAAATCGTTTTTTAAAAAAAGAGTTTTTCCAAAACAAAAACAATCCCCTTTGGGAATTGTTTTTGTCTTAAAGAAACATAATATTCCTTTGCAGGTTTTCCGCTTTTTTATTCAGCGGGAGTTTCTGGAATTTGTGTCTCTGTAGTTTCTTCAGCTGGAGTTTCAGCTGTTTCTTCAGCTGGAGTTTCAACTGGAGTTTCCGGTGTTGTTGGCTCTTCGCCTTCCATATAAAAGTTCATGGTTTTATTTATAGCTACAGAATTTTGAAATCTGCAACAATTATTTTTTTTATCAGCGACCTTTATTGGAATTTTATCATTCTGACTCTTTTTGTCAATAAAATTTTTCTCAAAAAATATTTTTTGAAAAGTTTTTTATTATTTTTTGCCTAAAATATTTTTTGGGGAAATGTTATTTTCTTCCATAAAATTATTTATGGCGCTTAAAAATATTTCTCCGAAAATTTCAAGCTTCTTGACTCCGACTCCGCTGATAAGCGAAAAATCTTTTTTGGTTTTTGGAAAATAATAAGCCATTTCCTGAAGAGATGCGTTGCTGAAAACGACAAACGGCGGAACGTTAGCCTCTTCCGCTATCTCTCTCCGCAAGTTCTTTAAAATTTCAAACAATTCTTGGTCATAATCAAAAACTGTTTTTACCCCCGCATTTTTATGCGGCTTTGTTTTTTTGCCCGGCGACAATTCCCGGACGGATTTTATTTCTTGGAACTGCTTATTTTTAAACAAGCAGACATCGCAGCTTTGACAGTCATCTTTTTCCATTTTTTCGCCGAAATAATCCAGCAGATATTTTTTTCGGCAGGTTCTAAGCTCCGCAAAAGCGATTACCTGATCCAATTTTTCCTGGGTTCTCTCTCTTAATTCTTCGTCCTCTATGCGGCCTATAAAAAATTCGTGCTTCATCGTATCGCCGTATGTATAAAACATGATGCATTCGCTCGGCAATCCGTCGCGTCCGGCGCGGCCGATTTCCTGGTAGTAGTTTTCCAAAGTCTTGGGGTAGGTATAATGAACCACCAGCCTTATATCCGGCTTGTCTATGCCCATGCCGAAAGCGATCGTGGCCACGATAATATTGATTTCGTCTTTAATGAAAAGATCTTGGGTTTCGTTTCTCTGTTTTGCATTCAGCCCGGCATGGTAAGCCCGAGCTTTAAATCCGTTTTCCCTTAAGTTCTCGGCGATCATTTCTGTGTCTTTTCGCGAGAAGCAATAAACAATAGCCGACTGCTTCTTGTATCTTTGCAATAAGGCGACAAGTTTTGGAAAAGCCTGTTTTTTTTCTAAAACTCCGATGTGCAGATTCTTGCGATTAAAACTTGATACAAAAATTTTGGCATTTTGTAATTGGAGCTGTCCGACAATGTCTTCCCGGGCTTTTTCCGTAGCCGTAGCCGTTAAAGCTATCAATGGAACAGAAGGAAAAACGTCTTTCAATATGCTTAAATTTCTGTAGGCCGGCCGAAAGTCGTGCCCCCATTCGGAGATGCAGTGAGCTTCGTCCACCGCGATCAGGCTTAAAGGCAAAGTTTTTAAAAAGTTTTGGAAATTAACGGAAGAAAATCTTTCCGGGGCCACATATAATATTTTTATTTTTTTATTCTCGGCTTGAAAGCGAATTTCGCTGATTTGCTTCGGAGACAAGCTGGAGTTTATAAACTCCGCGTTGATGCCGCAGGATTTTAAAGCATCAACTTGGTCTTTCATCAAAGCGATAAGAGGAGAAACAACCAAGGCAAGGCCGTCAGATTTTAAAGCCGGCAATTGGTAGCAAAGAGACTTTCCTCCGCCGGTGGGCATCAAAACAAAACAATCCTCTTTTTTAAGGACGCAGTTCATGATTTCTTCCTGCATGGGCCGGAAGCCGTCATAGCCGAAATATTTTTTAAGGATTTTTTTCATAAATAAAGCCGCTGAAACAAAATTTTTGGAAAATAAAAAATTAAACGCTTCTTTAATATAACAGAATTAAAAATTTTTAGCGAAAAAACAAAAAACAGGGGTTATCAAAAGCTTCTTTTGATGTTAATATTCAAGGACAGAAAATAAAAAATAAAAACATTATACTGCGTTATATGAATGAAATAGTCCAAAAAGCAATTAACTTGTCCGTCCCTTGGCTGACAACTCACGGCGTCAAAATATTGGTTATTTTAATCGTTGCTTATTTTATCCAAAGATCCGGCAAAGTTTTTATAGAAAAAATAATAAGAAAATTGATAGTGCCGGACAGCTTCCTGTCAGCGGACGCCGAAAGAAAAAGAGAAGACACTCTTATCCGCATCTTCTCCGTAACTATGCAGATTATGATTTGGGTCGTTGTCGGCTTGATAGTCTTGCAGGAATGCGGATTTGCCATCGGACCGTTTTTAGCGGCAGCCGGAGTCGCCGGATTGGCGTTAGGATTTGGAGGACAATATTTGATTAAAGACGTCATCAGCGGATTCTTTATCATAATGGAAAATCAATACCGCATAAACGATGTGGTTGAAATAAACGGATCAAGCGGATTGGTTGAAGACATTTCTCTAAGGATGACCACTCTGCGCGATTTGGACGGAACGGTTTATCACATTCCGCATGGAGAAATTACAAAAGTCGCCAATATGGCAAAGGATTTTTCCCGCGTGAATCTTGATATAGGAGTTTCTTACAACTCTAACTTGGAGCATGTCATTGAAGTAATCAATAAAACGGGCAAAGAATTGGCTGAAGACTCCCAATGGAAAGGAAAAATAACAAAAGCTCCGCATTTCTTAAGAGTTGATGATTTTGGAGATTCCGCGATTGTTGTTAAAATATTAGGAGAAACGGCTCCCGCTTCGCAATGGGAGGTGGCCGGAGAACTCCGCAAAAGAATCAAAATAGTTTTTGATAAGGAAGGAATAGAAATCCCCCTGCCCCAAAGAGTTATACACAAAGCCGAAACATAGAAAATAAAACAAAAAGGTCGTCAATAATAAAAATTAATATTTAAAAATAAAACTATGAAGGGTTTTATATCAAATATTGAGGAAGCGACCGAAGAAAATGAAAAGTTCCGAAAAGTGCTTTATACCGGCAAAAACAGCCAATTGGTGTTGATGTCCTTAAAGCCCGGAGAAGAAATAGGTATGGAAATCCACGAGGATCATGACCAATTTTTCCGGTTTGAAAAAGGAGAAGGCAAAGTTATAATTGATGAAAACGAATATAAAGTAGAAGAAGATTTTGCCGTGATTGTTCCGGCCGGAGCGCAGCATAATGTCATAAACACCGGAGATAAAGATATGAGGCTTTACACGATTTATTCTCCGCCCGAACATCAGGATCAAATAATCCACGCGACAAAAGCGGATGCCGAAGCCCAAGAAGAGCATTTTGACGGAAAAACCACCGAATAAGACAAAAGATAAAAACAAAAAACCGCGCTAACTGATCTGTATCCCAAAAATTGGACACGAAAGTGTCCACTTTTTGTATTTGAGAGGCGGAGAAAGCAAAGTATTCTCCGGAGAGAGTTAGGCCCTTTTTTAGCAGGGAAATTGCATAGACAATGCTCCTTTCGGATATTTAAAGGATGACATTGATTTTAGGAGCTACAGAACATTTGAAGAGTTGAGATGGTTCGTTGAAAATTACATACAATACTACAATTGTGAAAGAACATAATGGGGGTTAAATAAAACAACCCCGGTTGAGTACAGGGATTACTTACTAGCAGTAAATATCTAAAATCGTTATTGCGGTTTTTTGCTACGCAAGATCAATTTTTATTTGATGCTCTTTCCCGTCGTCAATAAAAGGTATTTGCGATGGATCACGCTTAATATCATCGCAAGTAGCCGACAAAATTTTGGAATATGACCCTTTGGGATTTTTTATCGTAATATGGTAAAAAGATTTACCGCATGGCAAAGTTATCATAACCTTGCCCATTTTTTTTGGTATCCGAGGAGAAACAGACAATATTGACCCTTTTCTTTTTACTCCCAATATATGCTCTAAAATTGTTACATACATCAAGCTGGCTGATCCTGTATACCAAGACCAGCCGCCTCTGCCGGCATGCGACCCCCCATAAATATCGGATGCGACTACATACGGCTCAATCCGATATTCAAGCGCTCTTTCTCTGTTTCGCGAACGATCAATCGGATTAATAAATCTGATTATCTTATCCGCGCTTTCAAAATCTCCAAGATGGGCATACGATTGCGCCGCCCAAAGAGCGGCATGGTTATACTGCGCTCCGTTTTCCCGAATTCCTGCCGGATAATCTTTTACATACCCGGGGTCAATCAAGCCCTTCTTCAACGCCGGATCAATAAGAGAAAAATAATTATCTTTGAAAAGCAATTTTGACATTGATTTATGAGCTTCCTTTGATTTTTCTTTATCTCCATGGCCGGAAAGAACAGCCCACGATTGAGCCACAGAATCTATTTTAAATTCTTTAAGAGACTTGGATCCAAGAACAGAGCCATTGTCAAAAAAGGCCCTGCGATACCATTTGCCGTCCCATGCTGATTTTTCAATCGCTTTCTTAATTTTTATATGTACGGCGATAAATTTATTGAATCTTTCTTTTTGGCCGCGTTTTTTAAGTTGCGGCAAAGAAAGGTCAATAAGCCGTAATAAGAACCATGCGACCCAAACGCTTTCTCCTTTTCCTAGGTGTCCAACCCGGCTTAATCCATCATTCCAATCGCTAAGCCCCATAAGCGGTAACCCGTGAGATCCGAAAACAAAACTTTTCTCAATCGCTCTCATAGCATGTTCAAAAATATCAGCTTTTTCGGAAGAAATTTCAGGTATGCCGGCCCATTCTTTTTTGTCTGAAAAAGATAAATCCGGGCCGTCAAGAAACGGAACCTCTTCATCCAAGATGGAGATATCCCCCGTTGCTTCAATGTATTCAAAAAGAGTATATGCAAGCCACATTTGATGGTCGGAGAGAGCATTGCGAGAACCAAACATATTATGGTCATGCCACCAATTAAGAGAGTCCCCTTCCTTAAATTGGCGAGAAGCAGCTTTAATGATAAACTCCCTGACAAAGGAAGGATCAGTCCAAATAAAAGCACAGACGTCCTGTAATTGATCTCTGAAGCCATACGCTCCCGAAGGCTGGTAAAACCCTGTTTTTGCATAAACTCTAGACGACAATGCCTGATAAAGCAGCCATCCGTTCATAAGAAAATCAAGAGATAAATCTTCTGTATGAACAGAAACTTTGTTTAGCTTTTCCGCCCAAAAATCTTTTACTCTGTCAAGAGATTTTTCGTATTTATCGCTGTTTTTCCATGAAAGAGCTTTTTGTTTGGCTTCTTCAACAGAAGAAGCTTCTCCAACAAAAAACGGTATTGTTACTTCTTCTCCGGCAGGGACAGCTACTTTTAAAGATAATGCGGCACAATTATTTAACCCGCTCTCCGTATGATTTGACAACGCCGCTTTTTTAAGGGCTTTAGGAGACTCATAAGAACCGGTTCTCCCGATAAACTCTCCCTTATCGCTGGTCCATCCGACTTCTCCCTCATTATTCCCAAAAGACATAAAAAATATTTTATCAGTCATTTGATTTCTAAATCCGTTGTTGAAAAAAAGAGTTTGCGTATCAGGATCATAATCAAAAAAAATATAACTGCGGGAATAGTCTCTCAGTATACTGGCAGAAGGTTCAAGATAATAATATAAAGTTACGTGGCGATCCTTGCCGCTTTTATTTTTAAGAGACAATAAATTGAGCTTCATCTTATCGTCGCGAGGGACAAATATAGTTAATTTTTGGTCTAGATCGGAATATGAATTTTCATAAGAAGCATAACCAAATCCATATCGGATTAAGAAAGGTGCTTTGGTTTTCACAGGGAGAGGAGTCGGATTCCATACTTCTCCGGTATCGTCGTCGCGCAAATAAACGATTTCTCCGCTTTTGTAACGGAAAATGTCATTAGTCCAAGAGCTTATTCTATTGTCATAGCTGTCTTCCGACCAAGTATAAGCCGACCCTGAGTCAGAAACGACCGTACCGAAATCTTCAGAAGCGATAACATGGCTCCATACAGACTTTGGCAAATGGTCGGAAGAAACAGTCATTACATATTCTTTAGAAGTTTTATCAAATCCTCCCCACGAATTATAAAAGAAAAGATCCGGAACGGTAACAGTCGGATTTTTGCGCTCGCGAATTTTTAATAACGGAGTAAATTTTTGTATCCCATTGCTTTTTACGGATCTAAGTTTTTTATTTGCTTGTTCCGAAAGCGTTCCCTCTTGGCTGTCTATGACAAATCGAGCAATAGAGAGAAGAGCCTCTCTATCGTCTAAAGAAATCAGGTCAGATCTTACCTGATAAATAGAACCTCCTTTTTCTTCTAAAGCATCTTTTTTGGCTTGACGAATCATAAAATCAACTTCGTCGTCTAACGCTTTAAAATAACTCCCCGGCTGATTATTTAAAATCACTATATCTATTTCTATCTCCTTTGATTTCCAATATTCATAACACTGTATAGCTTGTTTTAGCAGCTGCATATCTTCAATATTACGGATAAGAAAAAGGGCAATCGGATTGTCTCCCGATATTCCCATTTTCCAAAGACAATGTATAAGCTGGTTTTCCGGCTTCTTGTGTAAAAATCCTTTTGTCTCTCCGGCAATAATTTTAGAAGCTATCTCCTGAAAAGCAACTCCTCGCTCTTGAGATATGCCCAATTTTTTGGTAAACGAAGCGCTGGCCGGAATGGCAGACAATGTAATCTCGCGAGCAGCTTTTTCTTTTTTATATTTTTTAATAAGCCCCTTGATCTCTTTATACGATTCCGCGGCAATTTGTATCCATATGGCAGAAACGCTTTCGCCGGGAAGAATTTCAAATTCAGACATGATGCGAGAAGCCGGATCAAGAGGCGCAAGAACTTTTTCTTTTTTTTGTCGAGATCCGGACGAGATAAAAAAAGGATTTTTGGCAAAACGGTCAAAAGCTTCTTCCCTTGAAGCTGTAAGAACGGCTTTTTTTGAAAAATTCTTTGATACTAGCATATGAGCGCAATAAATATTCTTTGACCTGTCTAAAGGATTCGGCCGATGGAAAATTACCGCGTTGTCTTTCGCGATTATCTCAGCCTGCACAAGAAGATGATGATAGTGGGGATTATGAAAAATTTGTTCCGGCTCGGCAAGGGAAACTTCGGCATAAGCCATTAGATCCAATCTAAGCGTTGAGTCTCCGTTATTTTGTATAAAGAGCTCCCTTGCTTCAATCGGCAGGTGAGAATCAACGGAAACGGACAAGGCGCTGTCAAAAACGTTGCTAAAAGATAAAAATTCCGCTTTATTCTCGTAAAAGATAATTTTCTGTCTTTGGGCATTCTGCGCTCCGCGAGGCGAAAGGGAATATGTATTTTTTGTCTTT
This sequence comes from Minisyncoccota bacterium, assembly GCA_028706715.1. GTDB lineage: Bacteria > Patescibacteriota > Minisyncoccia > Minisyncoccales > JAQTVQ01 > CAIMDX01. The sequence goes on from JAQTVQ010000003.1 coordinate 24,450, forward strand.
TTGTCTTGAAGAAAGAAAGACACGCCTTCTGAATCGGACTCCTCCTCAAGGCTTGGCCTAGTAAGAGCAATGCCTTTATACAAGCTGGTGCCGGTACCCCTGTTTGTAAGACAAACAGAGTATGAGCCGTTTGAAATGAAGGCATGACGAGGCGAAGATGTGCGCACCGCCACGAACCTTTTGCTTTCAAGACCGGTATCGGTGAGATGAGAAGTTCTGCAAGGAGCAGGAATGGAAACGGGGTTTGAAAGAGGTTCAGCTATTGGCGTTTCAGAAATTTTTTCTTCAAATAAAACATCAAGAGATTGGACAGCTGGATTGGAGTGGAAAAGGTTCTGAATTCGGCCGTCCTCAAGAATATTGGCAATACTTGCAAGCGTAAATCCTTGATGATGGGCATAATAAACTTTTGCCGGCATTGGTTTCTTCTTTCCGTTTTCAATTTTGCCGAAATAATCAAGAGAGTCATAAAAACCGAATCTTCCCAAACAGCCCATATTAAAAAAAGATCTTAAATTACGAATTGCTTCATTCGGAAAAAATGGCAGGGATAAAGCACTCGTATAAGGAGCAGATACAAGAAATTTTGTTAAATTACGTTTAAGCCCAATCTTTGGACTACCGAATATCTGATACTGATATTGCTTGCTCTCATCAAACTGATAATATGCCGATTCGCCCATCCCCCAAAGGATATTGTATTGCTTCCCCTCCTGCATATGAATTTTAATTGCGGACCTGGCCGCACTTCCAAGCAAGCTCTTGGGATGAGAGGGAAAGAAAATAAGAGACGTAAGATACTCAAATAAAGATCCTCCCCATGAAATAAGAGAATTTAAATTTTTTGAACGCACTAATTTTCTATTGAGAGAGAACCAATGCTTTTGAGGAACGTCTTTCTTGAGTATCGCCATAAAACTGACAGAATTTGATTCTGACGCAATAAAGTTGTAGCAAGCTTCATCAAGTTTATCAAAAGTAATATTATATCCTATTCTAAACAATTCTTTTTCTTCGTTGTAAAGAAATTTAAAGTCGGCTTCTTTGATATATTTTTTACAATCTTCTCTTTTTTCGTGAAGCAAACTAATAATTCTGTCAGCTGTTTTCGCTCCGGCATCTACTTCTTCAAGAATTTTGCCATACCAGCCAAGCAAAAATTCTTTAGCTTCTCTGCTTAAAGAAGAATTTAAAACTTTTTTCTCAAACCCGATTTCTCGCACCAGCAAAGGTTTTATCTCCGCCGTTTTTCTGAAGCTTTTTATAGAAAAAACTATCTGCTCCACCCTTTTTACACTTTCCATTGCAAGGCTGTCCTTGGAGGCATACAATTCAGCAGAAGGATCTCTGCTTCTTATAGAAGGCACCAAGGATTGAAGGGACATCATATGGTCTTCAACCATTTCAATGGCTCTTTCAATAGAGAATAACAATTGATCAAAAAAATGCCGAGAATCGCCGGTTGAAAAATTTTGAGCTTTTTTGAGAATAGCTGAAAGGCTCTCGTGAAAAAGCGTAAGCTTTTTGAAATAATCGTAGGAAGAAGCTTTCCCTGCCGGCTTATTAATTATTATAGACACGGCGCGATGGGAAGATGAAATGATGTCTTGAATTTTTTTCTTTAAAGGTCTTGGTGCCGACTCTTTTAAAGAGTTTCCGTCTTCTATAAGCGTTGACATTGCGTCAACCAATCCTTTAAATGCCGATTCTTCAATTATAAGACGATCCGGCATTTCAGCGTATGCCTGGCTAACAGTTACTAGAGAAATAAGAAAATTAGCGCTATCAACGCTTGATATGTATTGAGGGCTAAGAGGCTCTAAGCTTTTTATGTCATACCAGTTAATCAAATGACCCCTATGTCTATAAAGTTTTGAAAGACTTATAAAAATCTTTTGCGTCCTGTCGGCGTAACGAAACGGAGATATGTAGCCGAAATCAAGCGCTGGAACAAGGGACAATATATGCATCCCAATATTAGTAGGAGAAGTTGCAACTCTTGACCCTTCCGAAAGTTTTGGATATTCCTGTATATGGTCCGGAATAAGCCAATGCGTTTCTTCTTTTGCGTTCTCTAAAAAGTAAAGGGCATTTCTATACGCTATAGTCCGGGCGAAAGAAGCATCTTTTCCCTTAAGCTTTTCTTTTTTTCTATCCGGACTGCTTATAAGAAAAATCACTATGGGTGCGGTGCACCAAATTATAAGCCAAGCCTGAAGCCAAGGATCAGTTAGTCCGATGGCATTGAAGCCGACAAGCAAAAACAGCGAAATAAGGACGCTCTCTTTCATTGAAAGATAATATTCTTTTAAGCTGCCCTTTAGCGCGCTTCCAATATCGTAAAAACTATCCCATTGGAGAAGATTTTTTTTGGTGAAATAAAGACGTATCGTCGTAACAATAATCGCTCGCATTGATATATATGCACGCTGGAACAAAGAAAAAACATTAAGAACCGTATGTAAAAAGATCAAAGACAATCCGTTGATAATTTTAGGCAAGCGCATCCGAAAAGGGACTGAGTGTAGGAAAATAAGACCAATGGCAAACGGAAAAATATTAGGCGAAGCAAAAACCGCTAAGATAAGCATGCTTATTTTGGCAAGATCCAAATTGGCCGCGAGTCCTAAAGCAAGTGAAAAAAAACACACTACGGGAAGCAAACTTCTCCGCAGGTTGTCAAAAATTTTGAACTTGTCAATAAGAGAAAAAGATCCGTGAGGAGAGCCATAGCCAAATCGGCCGGAAAGCCACCCTATGATCTGCCAATCCCCTCTTATCCATCTTTCAAGTCTTATTATAAATTCGTGATAAAAATTTGGAAATCCGTCAAAAATAACTATATCTCCCGCAAAACCAGTGCGAGAATAAATTCCTTCCAGTAAATCGTGGCTCAAAGCCGTATTGTCGGGAATCTTTCTCGACATACATGTCTTTATCGCATCTATATGGTAAATTCCTTTACCGAAAAAAAGAGCTGAACCGAAAAGATCTTGATAAAAATTGGATATTGAATTTGAATAAGAATCTATTCCGGATCCTGCCGAATAAAGACGCGAAAAAAGCGATCTGTAAGCGGCTTCAAGACGAACCGCAACGCGAGGCTGAATGATGCCATAGCCCCGAATAACCCGATTAAATTTATCAAGTACCGGCGAATTAAGCGGATGTATAATCGTTCCTATAAGCTTGCGTGCCGTATCATGAGGAAGCTCGGTATCCTCATCTAGAGTGATAACATATTGCACTCGGCCAACGGAAAGAACTTCTTTCCCATTTATATAGGAAGTATCTTCTCCCCTTAAAAGTTTATTAAACTCCCTAAGCTTTCCTCTTTTTCTTTCCCACCCCATAAAAACCCTCTCTTTCTCGTTCCAAATGCGTTTGCGAGTAAGTCCGAAAAAACGCTTTTCGCCTTTACCGTAAAGATTGTTAAGACGGCTTATTTCCGAATCAATATAATTTAAAAAATCGGTATCTGTTTTAAGCGTCTCCGCGGAAGAATCTTTAAAGTCAAAAAGCAATGCGAAAAAAATATTTTTTTCGCTGTTTCCGAGAAATCTCACTTCTAATTTTTGCACTATTTCTTGTATTGACTGCTTTGAACGAATCATGCAAGGAACAGCAACAAAAGTACGATATTTTTCTTCTATATCCCCTTCTATTCTAATGCGAGGAAGCCTTCTAACTGGCAAAAAATGTCCGAACAAAGCGTTTGAAGCATGAACGCCTATCTCAAGAGAAAATATTGCCGCGATTAAAAACCAAGACAAAAGAACCGTAAAATTAAAATTTAAAAAACCAATAACCCAAAAAATGGCTGTAAAAGAAAGAAAAGAAAAAAAGCCAATGGTTCCTAGATATAAAGATTGAGGATGGTCGCGGAAAATAAATTTATTAATCTTTTCTAATCGGGTCCGGTTATAGCCCGTTTCTTTTTCAAGCATTTCCGTTCCCGACGGATCCAAAAGATAATATCCGATATGCTTCTTGATTTCCGATTCTTTTGCTTGAGATTTTAAAGAAAGACTAAGAGCTGTGCGAGCAACTTCTGTCTCGTGAATAGAAATACGTTCCGCTATGCGTACAATAGTGTCCCTGTAAAGATTCTTGCTTTCTCTTTCAAGAGATGAAAACACGCCTTTGGGATCGTCCGTCAAAATAGAGTCAACGACATTTATTTTTTCAGCTATTGGATCCCATTTTACTTGATTAAGCCAGTGAAGGGATTCAACGGAATTTGAAGCAATGGATAAATGCTTCTTACGAATTCTTTTTTCAATACTTAAAATTTTATTCTCGGCTATCCCTTGTTTCTCCAAGTTGAGATGTATCCATTTAATTACAAGACGCATAGCCGCCCCTTCTTTTGAAAGGCGGCCTAGGAGGCAAATAGCAATATTAAGAGGTATAAACTTATAACGAGAAGCGAGGAAAGAGACGGCACGAGAAGGATCTCCGCCAAACGAAGCAATACTTTTTTTAATAAGAAGGTGGATTTTTTCGGATTCATTAAAGCCTTTTATTTTTTTAAGGGCTTCATCTATAAGGGAGCCGAATCTTTCAACAAGAATAAGACGAATAATTTCCGGAGCCAAATTAACCTCTTGGATGGATAGCGGACTTTCTTTTTGATATTCCTCAAGGATAGCAATCAAAATTTCTTCATCCGCTTTGTTTTCCGTCATGGCAAGCATCTCTTCAAAAAGAGAATAAAGACGAATTTTTTTTACTCCGTGAGAAGATACCAACGGAAGGCTTTTGACTTCTTTTTTATTAAATAAATTTATCAATTCGGAAATAGTAGACTCTACAATAAAAAAATTTTCAAAAATAAATTCTATTTCTTGATTTACAAAATGATATTTTGATACGGAGCTTGTAAGAATTTTGTATTTTCTTAAAACAGTCTTTAATTTTCTCCTATACAAAGACATTAACGCGATTGCCGTCGCTTTTTCCGTAAAAAGAATTGTGGAATTGCCGAAATCGTGAGCTCTTTTTAAAATAGTCTCGTTATATCGGCTTTTTTTTCTATTCTTAAATGGCATGCAGTTTAAATTATACACGATAGTACCGGATTTAAGGAATACTTTAAAATCCCCAACCGATTTTTAAGCTGATGCAGTTATTGTATTTATCTTCGTTTTAATAGTAGTTGACCCCGTTTTTGCCCGAAGGATTATTTTACGTCGTCGTTCCGGAACGACGAGTTTTCCAAGCTACAAACCGATTAAAAAACGTAAATAATATAATCCAATAACAAGAAAAATTAAGGCAACGATATAACGCATTGCTTTTTCTATTTTCTGCATAGCTTGAAAGGCTGCGCTGATCTTTCGCGCGCTAAAGGCTATTAAGAAAGAAAAAACAATAACCGGCAATCCGGTCCCAAAAGCGAACAAAGACGGCAAAAGCAGGCCGCCGGAAGATTTGAACACCAACGGAATAAGCGCGCCAAAGAACAGCACGGCGCTGTAAGGACAAAAGGCCAAAGCAAACAACGCGCCCAGCAGAAACGCCCCTAAGATTCCCCTGTCCGCCAGCCAAAGCTTGATCTTTTCTGATCTTTCTCTACCGGAAGGTAATTTTATTTTAAGAACATTAAGCATTGCCAATCCCATAAACACCAGTAGCGGGCCAAGCAGTTTTTCGCTCCAGTCTTGGACTGATTTTGAAATTTGAAAAGATGAAAGGCCGTAATATATCAAAACGGCCAACAAGGTATAGCTAGCCGCGCGGCCAAAGGCGTAATACGCGCCGTTAGCTAGGGTGCTTTTTACGGTTTTCAAATTCTTAGAAAGATAAGCGACAGCCGCAATGTTGGTTGCCAGCGGACAGGGACTGATTGAAGTTAAAACGCCTAATAAAAAGGCGGTAAATACAGGGATGGTATTACTCTCTATTAAAGCGTTTAGAATGTCTATCATTGTTTGTCTAGCAAAGCATTAATCTTATTTTCCAGATAATTTTTGAAAGCCGCCGGATTATTAGTCAAGCGCCACACTTCCATATCCTCTTGGATATTGTCGCCTCCCTCTCTGGTTGCGTTGATAAACAAAGACGAACCGCTGGCTTGGAATTTTTCGGCCAAAGCTTTGTTTTGCGGTTCATCAATATTCACTTCCCGAAACACTATCTTGCCGCTTAAAACTTCCGGGCCGAATCTTTCTTCCACGGTTTTGCCGGCCAGCTTGCCGATAGTCGTGCAAGTAATACATCTTTGCGTGCGGTGGAATAAAAACACTTCTACCTTTTCGGCAGGCGCAATCGCAATAGGCATATCGCTGTCTTCTTCTTGCGGTTTGATGGAAGAATCCAAATTTACTGATTGTTCGTTGGCTGCGTCTTTTTTGGGAATTGCCGACAATATCCCCAAGACTCCAGCGATTCCCAAAATTATTAAGGTTGCAATAATTTTTTTCATTTCTATTAAGTTTAAATTTTAACCAAATTAAAGAAATAACCCATTATCATAATGCCAATGGTGGTGGTTACGACAAACGCCAAGAGCAGCTTCCAATCCATTGCTTTTTTTAGTATCAATAATCCGGGAATTGATAGCGTAACCGTAGCGGTCATAAACGCCAGCGCCGCGCCCAGCGGCACGCCTTTGCCGGTTAACGCCTCCACTATCGGAAGCACGCTCACCGAATTGGCGTAAAGCGGCAATCCCAAGATCGTTGCCAAGGGCACGCTCCACCAATCGGCCGCCGACAAGTTATTCTCCACAAATTCTTTGGGCACAAATCCGTGAATTAGCGCGCCGATACCCACCCCTAAAACTACATAAGGAAAGATCTCTTTGGTAATGTGCCAAGCGTCTTGCCGCCAAATGGCGATTTTTTTGACCAAAGGCACTTTACTCCCGCCGTTTTCTTTAATCGCGTCTTGCCGGGTTTTATACTGCAAAAATGCCGGATTAACGCTCTTTTCCAATTTTAATTTTTGGATTGCCATACCCGCTAAAACACTGATTAGAATTCCTAAACCGTTGTATAAAAATGTCATTTTCAAGCCGAAAATAGAAGGAAAGATAAACAGGGAGGCTTCGTTCACCAACGGAGAAGCTATAAGAAACGCGAAAGTTACGCCCAGCGGTATGCCTGCCCCCACGAACCCGACAAACAGCGGAATTGATGAACAAGAGCAAAACGGAGTTATTGTTCCAAGCATTGCCGCCAAAAAATAATCTAATCCGTACCATTTACGGCCGGCTAAAATATCGCGAACTTTCTCCACGGGCAAATAGTAGCGGACAATCGCCATTAAATAATTGATAAAGACCAAAAGCAAGCCGATTTTAATCGTGTCGTAAATAAAAAAAATCAGCGCATTGGCCCAGTATTCATCGGTTATGCCAAACCAATTACTAACAACCAAATCGGCAAACGCTTGAATGGGTAAAAAAATGTCCATAAGGCATTATAATTATAGATTACAAACAACCGCAATCGCCGCCGCAGGGACAGCAATCCGACTGATCATCGCCGCCTTTTTGCGAGCACAATACAATTTTGATTTTTTCAATGTCAGCCATTCCGGTAATCACTGCTTTGCCGTTTATTGCCAGCACCGGGAATTGCATCACGCCCATCGCCAAAGCCTTTTGGATATCATTGGAATATCCAACTTCAACTTCAATGTTTAAATCTTTAGCCGCTAAAATCGCCAATTCATGCAGCTTCTTGCAGCTGGCGCAACCCGAGCCGATAACCTCAATTGATGTAACTTTGTTTGTCATATTTTTTTGTTATTTTATTATTTTAAAAATATTTTCCGTTATTTCTCTCCCCTTTTTTGTGAGCGAGTAATAGATCCAAACGCCTTCCTTCCGGCCTTCTATCAATCCCGCCTTCTTCAATTTATTCAAATGGTGCGAAACCAAATTTTGCGGCAGGCCAAGATGCTTGATAACCTGGCAAGCACAATGCTCGCCGTCTTTCAAGATGCAAAGAATTTTGAGCCGGTTTTCCTCGGCCAGCAATTTCAAAATCGCCGCAATTTGGGCGATCTCTTCTTTGCGACGGCTATTTTTACAACATTCCAGTTTCATATATCAATCTATATTGATATTTTATATCATCTCAAATGTTTGTCAAATTAAAAAACTGCGAAGCCGGCAAGCTTCGCAAAATTTTCCATCTTCCGCTACCCTCTCCGCAGGCATTCTTTTTATCCAAAAAACGGACTGATATATTTCTTTTCCGTTATCCTAGAAATGAAATAATATTATAAATAGCGGCTGACCCCATTTTTACTATTTTTAAGTTTAATAATCTTTGTGTCCGTATTTCTTTAACTGCTCTTTTGTTGTTTTTATAAATTTTCCAAACTGACGGTCTTTTCGTCTTTTTTCAAGGTCCGTTTCTTCGTAATGTTCAGCTTCTTTTTTTAAGCTGATGTAGCTATTGTATTTATCTTCGTTTAATTTGCCTGATTTTATCGCACTCAATACAGCGCAACCGGGCTCGTGAATATGCGTGCAGTCAATATATTTGCATTTTTTAGCCAACATGGTTATCTCGTCAAAAAAATTATCTATGCCGCTTTTTGCATCTGCCATTCCCACTTCTCTCATTCCCGGATTATCAATTACAATCCCGCCGTTGTCTAAAAAATACATTTCCCGATTGGTAGTGATATGCTTTCCCCTGTCGGCGTAAGAACTTATATCCTCGGTTTTTATAACATTTTTACCGAGCAGCTTATTTATCAAGGATGATTTTCCCGCTCCGGAAGACCCAAGGAAGCAATAAGTCTTTCCTCTCTTTATATAAGATTTTAATTCATTTAATCCCTCTTCTGTCATGGTACTGGTAGGGATAAAATCAATATTATCAAATCTGTTTTTTATTTGAACTGTTTTTGATTCTAATTCTTTTTTTGAGATCAAATCTATTTTATTTAAAATGATAGCGGGTTTTATTCTCCCATCGCTGGCAATGGCAAAATATCTTTCAAAACGGTTCAAGCTATAGTCTCGGTCAACCGATTCAATAGCAAGCGCCGCGTCAATATTCGTCCCGATAACCTGTATTTCGTTTTTACCGCCGCGTTTCCTTTTTATTATTGTTTTTCTAGGCAACACTTTATGAATTACCGCTTGTCCTTCTCCAAGATCGGTAATAGAAACCCAATCGCCTACAACAGGATAATCCTCTCTTGATAAAGCGCTAAACATTTGTTTTCCGGTTATCTTTGCCATATATTCGCCGTTTTCATTTTTGACCTTATACAATCCCTTATGCTCAACAATAACTCGCGCGACTGGAAAACCGCCTAATTTTAAATTTTTGCGGCTAGACTCAAAAAATTCGTCATATCCTAAATCTTCAATTTTCATTTTCATAATTTTAGAAACAATTTTTCCATATCTTTATATTATATTTTTACTTTAGCAAAAAGCCGCCCAATTTGTTAGACGGCTAAAGAAATTTTAATTTGCTATATAAAATAAAAAGGCCTAACGGCCTTTTTCTATTTTTTCTTCAACGGTACATCCTAAAAAGATTAGGATGATCACTCCAACCAGGAAATAAGAAACGGTTGGAGAAAAATTCATTAAAATCATGGAGAATATTATGGTCATTATGAACCAAAATATCTCGGCATATTTTCCTGTTTCTTCCCATATATTAGCGTTTCGGCTCCATGTGCATGCGATACGGTTTAGAGTCGAGATGGCAAGGAAAGAAACTAAAGCCGCTATATACATAGAAGCAAAAATACTGGCAAGAAAATGAAATGCCTCTGATAAAAAATATATCATTTAATTTTGTAAAATAACTTAAAAAAAGTTTTCAACCTTTAA
>JAQTVQ010000003.1:34363-64948 GCA_028706715.1 Minisyncoccota bacterium
ATTCATAACTTAAACAAAAGACCCTTATAATTTTTTAATTAAAAACACCTCAAAAAGAGGTGTTGATTTTTGTCTGTTAAATTAATTTTGCTTTCTTCCATATTTTGATTGACGCCATTATTAACTTTTCGTTGGCTGCCGGACCTGGATTCGAACCAAGATTAACGGGACCAAAACCCGTCGTCCTACCGTTAGACGATCCGGCAATAATTAAACTAATTCGCTGCATAATTCCACTATCGCCAATTCCAAGGGCAATTGCGGTATGCCTGCGTATTTTATTTTTCTTTCCGCTTCCAAAAAAAGTTTTAAAGCTTTGCGCAATTCTTCCGGCTTAAAATCTCTCGCTTGTTGTTTTACCAAATTTTGGACGGTTTGTTCAAGCTCTGCCACCGCATAACCGTCCAAATCAGGGCTAACTTGCAAAATCAAAATCTTTCTTAAGTAGTTTATAAAAGTCTTGGCAAATTCAGCCGGATCCAATCCTTTTTCCAAATTTTCGTTTAGAAAAGAGATAGCCTGTTTGGCGTCTTTTTTAATCAGCAAATCGTTAAACTTAATGGCAATGTTTATGTCCACCAATCCTAGGATATTTTCAACGTCTTTTGCCGTAATTTTAATATCGGGCAAAAAGCTGATAACTTGGTCCAATATGCTTTCCGCATCTCTTAAGGCTCCTTCCGCGTTAGCCGCAATCAAGGCTAAAGCCTCATTTTCAATCTTTACTTTTTCCTGTTCGCAGATCCAAGCAAGCTTTTCAATAATTTGAGGCCCGGGAATTTTATGGAAGTCAAATCTTTGGCAGCGCGACAAGATGGTCGGAATCATTTTATGAAGTTCTGTGGTTGCCAAGATGAAAATAGCATGAGCTGGCGGCTCTTCAAGCATTTTTAAAAGAGCATTAGCGGCGTCTTTGGAAAGCTGGTGCGATTCGTCTAGAATCAAAACCTTGTATTTTAAAAAACCGGGAGAGAATTTTATTCCTTCTCTTAATTCTTTTACGTCGTCAATACCGCGATTGGAGGCAGTGTCTATCTCAATTAGATCAACCGTCTTGCCTTTGTTTATTTCCAAGCAGGCCGGACATTCGTTGCAAGGCTCGTATCCTTTTAAATTCTGGCAACAAACAGCTTTGGCAAAAAGCCTTGCCAGTGTTGTCTTTCCTGTTCCTCTCGGCCCTGAAAACAAATAAGCATGGGAGATATTTCCCATGGCTATCTCGTTAGCCAAAGTTTTAACTACATGTTCCTGCCCTACAAAATCTTTAAAGCTTTGGGGCCGGTATTTACGATATAAAACAAGGTTTGCCATAGGTATTTACTGATTTTTTATATCACAAAAAGCAAAAACAAAAAAGAGCCGAAGCTCTCTCTGTTTTTTACTGCAAGAGTCTTTCACTCTTTACAGCTTTCACTATTCCGGCGTTAGCGGAATAGCTATTTTGCGTCCTTACTTTTGCTGCCAACTGATTTATCTCTAAAGCCAAGGCGTCTAGCTGCTCTTTGGCCAAAGATAAATATTCCTGGTCTTCTTCCTTTTTTTCTTCGCCTAAAGCAAAGACATCTTCTGTTTCCTCTGCTTGGATTTCTTGCTCTTTCGGCTGGACTTGGACAACTTCGTGTTGTTGAGGAATATAAAAAGCTAAACGCTTTTCATCTTCCAACGCTAATATTTTTTTAGAAGCGATTTCCAGTTTTTGAGCCATGTCCTTTCTCTCTTTCATAACATCGCTAATCTCGCTTCTTTGTCCGGCGTTTATGTCCGATATCCAATAGAAACTGAAGAAAACAAATCCAAAGGCAACAATAAAGGCTGCTTGGATTGTTTCAACTTTTCTAAATGCTTGAAACAATTTATCAAGCCATTTGAAGCAAGAGCAAAGGCGCTTGCTCGCTTCATAAAAAAGCCAAGTAAGCAATGCATATGCCGCAAAGCAAGCCGCGGCTATTCTTAGGATATTTTCAATATCCATATTAATTAAATTTTTAAAAGGGCTTGTCTGCCGCTCCCTTGGGATGGGCAGATAACGCTTTTTAAAAATATAAGCTATCTGCCCGGCTGACCAAACCGGAACGGCTGACAATAAAGTAAATTAAGCAATTTATACTGGATATTAAGGTTTGTGTCAACGGCTATTTTTGACAAAAGGCTGTTTTTACTTTATATTTTAATACTAATCTTCCCTGTTCATCAATTTAAAAGGCCGGAGGGAATTAAAATTGCAACTTTAAAAAATATGGAAAGATGCATTGTTAAAAAGCCATCTTTGGATTTTAAGATAGAAATGGTTCCTGTCAATTATCCTCACAGAATAAGCTTTACCGTAAGAATAGAAGGCATAGATATTGATAAGATAGAAATGGTCCCAATCATTCTAAAAGCTAAAGAAGATTTGAATATTACGACCGTCACGGATTTAATCGAAAGTAGATATGATTTGGCAAAAGCCATTGAAAGGAAAATCTCGGAAAAATTTCCAAAGGGCAAACCGATTCCGGAATACGGGATTAAAATAATAAATATTTTAATCCCTTGATCCGAGTTAAAAACGGCTGATAAGCCGTTTTTTGTTGAAATCGCCAAATTTTTAAAGAAGGCAGTCCTTCTGCAAGCTCTGCTAATATCAAAAGCCATGGCTTTAAAAAAGATGCATTTTTTCGTTGACTTAAAGAAGCGTTTATTGTAGGGTTTCAATATCTTATTTTGCCAAAATTTATTGGCAAAGACGATCGTTTATAACTATATAAAATATGAACAATATTGAAGCTATAATAGCTCTCTTTCTTTTTCTTCTTGTTTATTTAAACATTACCGAAAGAATTTTCAGAAACCCGAGAAGATGTTCAAGGCTGATTGAGAAAATTTTTAAATTAAGAAGCGGGATAAAAATCAAAGCTTCTTTTTACATAGAATATGAAATATTAGACATTAATAACTTTCCAGACGAAAAAAGAATCCAAGACTTTTCAGTTTCTGTTCTTGAATACCTTTTTAGAAAAGATGAATATAAAAATTTGGAAAGAAAAAAGGTTGGGAAAAAAGCTTCTAGAATTGTAAAAAGAAAAAATGACCAAAAAGAAATCGGAAAAATAAGAATTGTGATTGAAAAGATAGAGATATTTGAGGAAAAAAACAAACAGCCCTAGGGCTGTTTTTACTTGACAAAGTATATAATATATTATATAATATAAAGCATAAATTCCTAAAATTATAACTTTAAAATAGCCGTTAAAAGCATAAGGCTGGCAAGCCAAAAAGCTTAAAAACTATGGAAAAATATAATTTTTATATTTTTGGAACAATCTGTCTGACTCCCCTTCTTGCCGCTGTCGCTGTTCCGGAAACGAGGATAACGGGATTCTGTAACTTTTTCACCGGAATTTGTAAATTAATCAAAGAGAGGCCCTAAGGCCTCTTTTTGATTATTATTTATATTGATTTTTTTTGACAAAACAAGGCTATTCGGATATAAGTATTCTTACCAATCTCCGCCTAGTCAACGGAGAAGCTAAGATCTTTTAAAAAAATGTTTAAAAAACTTAATCTTGAAAGAGGCGTTGCCCTTCTTATGGGCTATGCCTCCGCCGATCTAGAATGTTGGACGGTAGCAATTCTTTTCGGCAGGCCGAGAAGCGATTTTCTTTTTAAAATCGTAGACAATGATTTTAAAGAGAAAATAATTGAAGAATACGCAGGGCAGATTGAGGAAGTTACCATTGTCTTTGTTGAATTGAGATGGTTTTGGATGAATTTTTTTTCTCCGGAAAACATAAAATCAGATTTTAAAGAGGCTTTGTGCCAAGCCATGGTTGAGTTAGAAATTCAGAATGAAGAAGAGTTGGTTGGAAGAAAAAAAATCATTGAAAAAAAGACAGAGCAAAGAATAAAAGAAAAAATGGGTAAGAAAAGCGCTGTCCATGTAAAATTGAATATCTATATAAAGAACAAGAAGGCGCTGAGAAGCCCGAATCTTGTATTGGGAGCAGCCTAGAGCTGCTCTTTTGCTATATAAAAAAAAATAGTAAACTTAGAATATGTTAAAACTCTACAATACTCTTACTCGCAAAAAAGAAGAATTCAAACCAATTGAAGCCGGCAAAGCCGGAATATATACCTGCGGCCCGACTGTTTATTGGTATGCCCATATCGGCAATATGAGGACCTATTTATTTGAAGATTTTTTAAAAAGAATTTTAAGATATAACGGTTATCAAGTTAAACATGTTATGAACCTGACCGATGTCGGACACCTTACTTCCGATGAAGACACGGGCGAAGATAAGCTGGAAAAAGGCGCTCGCCGCGATAATAAAACCGTTTGGGAGGTGGCCGATTTTTATACTCAAGCTTTTAAAAGAGATTTGAATCTTTTAAATTTTCAAGAGCCTGAAGTTTGGATAAAGGCCACTGACACAATCAATGAACAAATTGAACTGATTAAAGTAATGGAACAAAAAGGCTTTGTCTATGTCATCTCTGACGGCGTTTATTTTGATACTTCAAAACTTTCAAGCTACGGCAAGCTTTGGCCCAACAAAAAAATGGATATCAGAGCCGGAGTGCGCGTGGAAATGGCTGAAGGCAAAAAAAATCCCACTGATTTCGCTCTTTGGAAATTTTCTCCGAAAGAAGGCCCAAAAAGGCAAATGGAATGGGACTCTCCTTGGGGAGTCGGCTTCCCCGGATGGCATACGGAGTGCGTTGTTATGTCTATTAAAAATTTGGGAGTTCCTTTTGATATCCATTGCGGCGGAATTGACCATATCTTAATCCATCACACCAACGAGATCGCCCAAGCCGAAGCGGCTTACGGCAAAGATATGTGCAATTACTGGATGCACGGAGATTTTTTAATCTTGAAAGATGACGTTAAAATGGCCAAGTCAGACGGAACGGTTGTTTTGGTTGAAGATATCGTTAATAAAAATATGAACCCTTTAGCTTATCGCTATTTGGTTATGGGAGTTCATTACAGAAAAAAGATGGAATTTTCCTGGGAATCTCTGCAATCCGCTCAAACCGGATTAAACAATTTATATGAAAAATTTCTAGAATTTAAAGAAAATAAAAAAATCGGCGTTCCTTTTGGGAAAAAAGCGGAACAACACAAAAACAAATTCACGGAAGCTATTAACGACGACCTGAATATGCCGCAAGCTTTGGCTTCCGCGTGGGAAGTTGTTAAAGACAAAGAATTATCTTTCAGCGAAAAATATTATCTGCTTTTGGATTTTGACAAAGTTTTTGGATTGGGCCTGGATAAAGCCGAGAGAAAAGCCAAAGAAGAAATTCCGGAAAATATTAAAAAACTTTTAGAAGAGAGGCAAACCGCCCGTCAAAACAAAGACTGGGCTAAGTCCGACGAAATTAGAAAACAAATCCAATCTTTCGGCTGGGACGTAGAAGATACTCCCGAAGGACAAAAAGCGAAAAAATTATAATTTTAGCGGGATAAGGCGAAGTAAAAGAGCGTTGTTAAAACGCTCTTTTTATTTTTCACCTACTAGTACAAATTTCTTCTAGTCCTTCTTTGACGCTCTCTCCAGAAGAACAGACTGCGCTTACAACATCAACAAAAAAACTTTTATTTTTTTTGCTAAGATTGTAACCGTTCAGTATCTGGAACCTTTGCAACCTTTGCTGATCTATTTTGGCTAAGATACTATTTTTCTCCACTTTTTCTGGAGAGAAAAAAATATCAGCCCAAAATTTATCTTTAGATTCAGTCCCTGAAGGACAAATAAAAACAAAAAGATCAAAATCATTGAAAGTCTTTTCAATAATCTTTTTCCTTTCTTTTTTATTAAATTCTGGTTGAAACAAATAAAATACTTTTAGCATTTTTTATTTTTTGTTTTAAACGAGCTAACAACGACCTTTAGGTTAAGTTAAAAAAATATATATTTTTTATTATCTTTTGTCAATTTTCAAAAATTAAAACCCCTTTGAAAAGGGGCTTTATTTTTAAATTACGTCAATAACAAATCCATTCGGCGCCGGGATATTATAAGGATGATATCCTATTGACTGCGCAAGGGCTGAAAGCAAATCCATCTGCAAAAAGATTTTCTTTATCTTCTCCGGCTCGTATGAGCTTTTTCCTTCAGAATCCAGTCCAATATATGCCGTATCCGGACTGGTGATAGCCAAATAAGAATATCTAATATCCCCTATTTCGGCTATAAGAGCAGCTTGGACTGCTCTCATTAATATTCTTTTTCTCTTCTGTTCTTGGGTTTTTCTTGCTTCTCCATTCAGCGCCAATATATCAGCTTTTTCCCACTCGCCGTCATCTTTTTTTATTTCAAATCCTTCCGTTTTCCACCTTATCCCTTTTTCAGGACGCTTATACTGCGGAAAACCGCAGCGGGAGTTTCTTATTCTTGTCCTGACTTTTTCCTTTATGCCTTCTTTTCTTTCCATTTTTCCCGCTTCTTCTCTAGCTTCCCAGCTATTGTTCTTCATAAAGTCAATTAAATTCTGAAAAGCAAACATTTTTATTTTTTTTATCTTTTCTTTCTTGTCTTCCATTTTGGAAACTTTTTGCCGAAAAAACAAAGAATGATTTCCGCAGCTGATATGGACGTCAAAGCTTTCCGTTTCATCTTCGTCGGGCGCTTTTAAAAACAGAGGCAACTGCTTGAATGCTGTTTCCATATTTTTTTATAAAAAAACTGCCATGGGACTTTTTCGGTCCGGCAGCTCTTTTATGGTTAATTAGAGGGCCGGACAAGCCCTTTAAGATGCTGTAAAGATAGAATAATAATGAATTTTTGTCAATTTTTGTCGGAAAAAACGCTTTCCCCTGCTTATTCACAAGTTATTAACAAGACTGACCTCCTAAAGATTCTTCAATTTTGGTATATTATTCCCAATGAACCAAAATACTCCTGTTTTTGAAACACCGGACAAATTACCGCCGCAAGATATTGAAGCTGAAAAATGCGTGCTCGGCTCTTTAATGATAGACAAGGAAGCTATTTTTAAAGTAGCGGACTTTTTGAAATCCGATGACTTTTATAAAAGAAGCCACAAGGAAATATATCAAGTAATGGAAGAACTGTTCCTGAAAAGCGAGCCCATTGATCTTATCTCTATCTCTGGAATTCTAAAAGGCAAGGAACAGCTGGACGGCATAGGAGGAACCGCTTATCTGACAGAGCTTATCAATGTCGTTCCTACGGCCAGCCATGTGGTGGCTTACGGCCGCATTGTGCAGAAAAAAAGAATTTTACGCGATTTGATTACGGTTGGACAGGAAATCGCCATAAGCGGGTATAACGAAAAAGACGAGCCGGACGAGCTGCTTGACCACGCGGAAAAGAAAGTTTTTTCCATTACTCAAAAGAGCTTGAGTCAAAGTTTTTCCCCCATTAAATCCTGCCTGACAGACGCCTTTGAGAGAATAGATAAAATCTCCAAAAATCAAGGAAAACTAAGAGGAGTGCCCAGCGGATTCCAGGAGTTGGATAATATGCTGGCCGGCTTCCAAAAATCAGATCTCATTATTTTAGCTGCTAGACCCTCTATGGGTAAATCCAGCTTGGCTATGGATATTGCCAAAAATATTGCGGTCAACGAACAGCTTCCCGTCGGCATCTTCTCTTTGGAAATGTCAAAAGACCAGCTTGTTGATCGCATGATCGCTTCTCACGCCAATCTTGATCTTTGGAGATTAAGAACAGGACGATTGTCTTCCGACGGAGAAGAAAACGACTTTACCCGCATTCAATACGCTTTAGGAGCCCTCTCCAGCGCTCCAATCTATATTGACGATGTTTCATTCACTAATGTTATGCAAATGCGCGCCATGGCAAGAAGACTCCAGTCAGATAAAGGACTTGGACTTCTTATCGTTGACTACTTGCAATTGATTGATCCGCGGAATAATTTAGCCAGTCCTGTCCAGCAAATGGCTGAAATCTCCAGAGCTCTCAAGGGATTGGCTCGCGAATTGGATATTCCAGTATTGGCTCTTTCCCAGCTTTCCCGCGCCGTTGAATCCCGCGTGCCGCAAATTCCCCGCTTGGCTGATCTTCGCGACTCCGGAGCCATTGAACAAGACGCTGATGTTGTTTTATTTATCTACCGCGAAGACCGTTATCGGCAAGATACTTCCCGCAAAGGCATCGCCGATATTATTATTGCAAAACACCGTAACGGGCCAGTCGGCAAGGTGGAATTATATTTTGACGAACAACGCGCCAGCTTCAGAAACCTGGAAAACTACCATCAAGAATCCCCGGAAGGAGCAATGGAAGATATTATTTAAAAATCAACAGAGGCTCGCTTCGCTCGCAGAAGAAGCTCTTTCTAAACAAAAAAGCCTTAACGGCTTTTTATTTTTGGAAAAATAATCAGCCTAAAAGAAATTCGGGCTTTTTTATTTTTCCAAGTTTTTTAATTTCCTTATCTTTAGGAAGATAAGGAAATTCAAAATCTTTCGGTTTCTCCACTTTCCTTTTTGGAGAAACTGAAAAAAATTTAATCAAATTTTTTTTCATTTTTTAAAATTGGTAAAAGAGCTGTTTCGCGGTCGGCAACCGAGAAACAGCTCGGTTTGCCAATCGTTTACATAATAAAGTATATAACATTTGCCTTGTTTTGTCAATTTTTAAACAACTTTTTATTAGAGCTTTTTTCTTATTTATCCGCAAAATTTTTATAAAAAAATAAGGAGAGGAACAGTCATTGCCATTGGCAAGCCGTCCTCTCCCATGTGAGCCGAAGCCCCTTACTTCCAAAAACAACTTCCTTTGTAAACATTAAGGTTTCCCTTTTTGTTTACGTTGTAGGCAACTGCTTGGTACTTTTTCTGCACCTTGCCAGATTTCTTTCTGGTCGCAATTACCTTCGTTTTAAAAATCGTCATCCTTTTGTCATCGGGCTTATATCACCCGATGATTTTTTAAAAGAATTCCCTACCTTTATGTTATATATTATACAATCTTTAGAATATCTTGTCAATAGCACTGCATTGATGTTTTTCCAATGAAAAACCGCTGGTTTAGCGGTTTAAAAAGTTAGGATAGAGGCTCCCGCCGGCAGAAACGGGAGCCGGGATGAGGGTTTCCCGCTCCTTCTTAAGAGCGGGAACGGTCGGCTGGCGCAAGCAAGCTTTTTCTTGTCTACAAGCTAAAGCATGCTGGGCAGGGGGCCGACCTTTGATAAACTTTGCGTTCCCCTGCCGATTAAAGCTTGAAACAAAGCTTCAAGGCTTAATCGGCAAAAGAACGATTTTTAAAAGAACCCTTTCTATTTATATAGGCTTAAAAAAACAATGTCAATAACAAAAAACGCCCCGTTTTAACGGAGCATTTTAAAATAAAAATGAAGAATCATTCGGCCGAAGGATAAGAGTAATAGATTATGCTATTCTCCTTTTTCCATTCTCCTTCTCCGCTGGGACGTTCTTCCAAGAGCAGATAAACTTTATCCCATTCTTCATAGTCATTCCTAAAACTATACAAAAATTCTTCTGAAACGGGAGAAAAGGAATAAGCTCTAACCCATCCGCTGCTTTGATTCTCCTTCAAAGAATATAAATATATGCATCCTTCAAAGTAAAAATCAAAACTATCCATCATCCCGCTTCTGTGTTTTGCGTATCCAGGCCTGGTTTCAACTAAGTAATCCTTATCAATTGAACTAATCACTGCCGCTTCTCGGCATTTGTTCGCCGCAATCTCTAAAAATTCAATCTCCGCTTTCTTGTCTTGATGCGTCCGCCACATAAATAATCCGATAAAGATTATTGCGGCGATAAGCAGAAAAGAAACAAATATTTTCTTCATTTAAAATTCTCAAAGAACGCCTTCCGCAATTGCGGAATAACGCCTTTAAGTGTTAATTCCGCTTTTCGCAGATAATCTCTTATATAATATTTTGCATAATCGGTCAAAAAAATATCCCGGACTTTCCGGGATATTTTTATTTTTCCAAATTTTTCTTTTAGGCCTTGATCTCCGCTATTTCCACTTCCGTAAACATTTGCCTGTGTCCGGTCTTGGTGTGAGATCTCTTCTTCGCTTTATACATAAATTTGACGGTTTTCTTAGCTTTGCCTTGGGCTAAAATTTTGGCAGTCACTTTAGCTCCTTTTAAAAAAGGCGATCCTATCTCGGTTTTTTCTCCGTTTTGGATTAATAAAACCTCTCCAAAATCAACGATTTCTCCTATTTCTTTGTCTAATTTTTCTATTTTTAGTTTCTTTCCGGGCTCAACAACATATTGTTTTCCGCCGGTCTTAATAACAGCTAACATAATTAAATAAATTAATATTTTTATATTGAAAAACTATAACCTAAACATATTAAACTATTTCAGGAAAAAAATCAAATGGCAAACAGGTTTTATCGTTTTCCGATCTCATTCTGACAAAGGCTTTTCAATTTTTTGCACTTCTGTCGGCTGGCGATCCGCTTCGGTTATTTTTATCACATCTTTGTCTATCTTTGCGAATTCTCTGCTCGCGCTATTGTAAGTATTCACCGTTGTTCCGAGATGGCCTCCCAGCTTCTTCATATACTCGTCGTAAGCCATTAAATGCCGGCTAAGCTGCTCCACTTTTTTAAGTATTTCCTTTGCCGATTCCTCTATCTGTAAAGACCTTAATCCTTGTAAAATCGTTTGAAGATAAACATAAAAAGAAGTCGGGGAAACGATATGCACTTTCTTTTCCCTGACAGCATAGTCTATCATGTCTCGCGTATTGCTTTTCATTGCTCCGATTTTGTTTACCAATAAGTCATAATATATGGCTTCAGCGGGAATAAACATAAAAGCAAAATCAATGGTTCCTTCATTGGGACGGATATATTTGGATGTTTCGTCTATCCTGTTTTTCAAGTCCTGGCAAAAAATCTTTTCCAGTTCTTCCTTTCTTTGAACGTCTTTTTCTTGAATTATCCTGTTATAATTTTCCAAAGAAAATTTGGAATCAATAGGTATAATCTTATCTTTTAAGATTATTGCCGCATCAACAATTTGGCCGTCCTTAAACTTATACTGCATTTTATACTGGCCGGGACTAAAAACATTTTTCAGAAGCTCTTCCAAATAATATTCCCCCAATATTCCCCTCTGTTTCGTATTTTTTAAAACATCTTCCAACGATTGAAGCTGCTCGGCAAAACCGACTACCTGCTTGTTGGTATTATCAAGCTCAACCAGTTTTTTCGTCACGTCCTGGATAATCTTGGCGCTTTGGCCGAATTGGTCCTGCATGGCCTTATTGGATTCTGACAGCTTGTTGTCCAAAACCTGGTTAAGCTGGTGAATCTGCTGTTGCAGCATTATAACGGCGCTATTATCTTCTTTTTTTTCAGGCTTTTTGCGAGTCAATAAAAAAATCAAAACCGCAAAACCAACGACATTCAAAATTAAAAATAAAATAGTGTTTCCATCCATTACTATTAAGATACCCTTCCAAAGCTCAAAAATCAAATTATAAAAAAACAGAGGCCCGGCCTCTGTTTTTACTCTCCTCCGCTAAGGCTACGGCGTGGCAAAACAAAAAGCGACCCTAGGAAGGGTGCTTTTTAATAAAGAAGTTTCGGGCGAGATCTCTAGACGAATCCGGAAAACCGATCCCAAAGCTTCAGCTTCAATATTAATACCATACCACAATGGTAATATCTTGTCAAGAGGTGAGGTCTGGGTAAGGATAATGTCCACACACATTTGGCGGTTTTTGCCGAAAGACAGGCAAGACAATATAAGTTGAACCTGTCAGGACTGGCTACCTTTTATTCTTACGGTCTAAGATTGTGAAGCCGTCTGTTACAGC
This sequence comes from Minisyncoccota bacterium, assembly GCA_028706715.1. Lineage (GTDB taxonomy): Bacteria > Patescibacteriota > Minisyncoccia > Minisyncoccales > JAQTVQ01 > CAIMDX01. The sequence continues at coordinate 46,152 of JAQTVQ010000003.1, forward strand.
TTCGCAAAGAAAATCCTCTAACTGACTATGATCTTTTTTAGTTTGGGCTTTATAGAGGTATGTATAATAAAGCTGTTTTTGCTGCTGGAGGATTATTGCAGGAGCAAAATTCGCGTTGAGCAGCATTGCATTCATAATCAGCCGGCCAATTCGGCCGTTACCGTCAGAAAAAGGATGGATCTGTTCAAACCTGCTGTGGATACTGGCGGAAAGAGCGATAATGTCTTTAGATTTTTCAGCAGCTAAAGACATTAATTCTTTTATTAATTTCGGAATACTAATATAATTTGCAGTTGGCAAATTGGCACCAATGATTCTAACAGCATGATTGCGATAAACTCCGGCATTTGAGTGAACGCCGTTCATAAGAATACCGTGGAGCTTGATTGCCAATCCCTCGTCTATTTTTTCTTTTTTGGCAATGTGGCCAAACAAATAATTTAAAGCCGTCTGGTGATTTTTTGCTTCCAAATGCTCGGTCAAGCTTTTATCAGATAAAGCGGCGTTATCAAAAAGAATTGCCGCCGTGTCCGGCTCGGTAAGGGTGCTTCCCTCAATGCTGTTGCTGTGATAAGTAAGCTTTAAAATGAATTGATCCCGGATATCCGGGTTGTTTAAAATTTCAGAGATAACGCTTTTGTGCTCTTTGGATTTTTTCTGCAATGCTTGTTTTTTAGCAGTAAGCTGATCGGATGGGATTATCTTTTGCCCGGTTACTTCCAGAAAAAGCTCATCTATGGCAGCTTGCATTTTCGGTCTAGGGCTAGACTTACCGGTCCGCCAATTGTTGAAAGCAACAAAAGACACGCCAAACCTTTCGGCTGCTTTAGTTTGGGTTAAGCCCAGCATCTTTTGAATGATTTCCAGTTTTTGACGGGTGTTCATGCGAATAAAATTCTTTACACGGCTTATATCGCTATGGTAGCAAACTTTATAAAGTTAGTCAAAATAAAGAAACTTTATAAAGTTTGTAAGCACGAGACGCAGCCAATAAAAAGCATAAAAAATTCTTGAGTAAAACAAAAAGCGACCCTAGGAAGGGTGCTTTTTAATAAAGAAGTTTCGGGCGAGATCTCCAAACGAATCCGGAAAGCCGATCCCAAAGCTTCAGTTTCAATATTAATACCATACCACAATGGTAATATCTTGTCAAGAGGTCTTGGTAATGTGCGCACGAATTAGGCGGTTTTTGCTGAAATTAAGTGAAAAGCCCAAGCTTAAAATCTGCACAGGTGCCACCTGTGCAAAAACTCGCACAGGTGGCACCTGTGCAGATTTTTTTGGGAAGATTTTGCGGGGATTTTATAGGAATTTGGCGGTGGGGGTTTTGGCTTTGCGGAGATTTTCAACGCTGCCTTCAAAAATAATCTTGCCTCCTTTGGCTCCCCCTTCAGGGCCGACTTCTATTATCCAGTCTGATTCCCTTAAAACCTCCAAATTGTGCTCAATAATCAAAACCGTATTTCCCTTTTCTACAAGCCTCCGCAAAACTATCAAAAGTTTTTTAACATCGTCAAAATGCAACCCTACTGTCGGTTCGTCCAAAATATAAACGGTCTGGCCGGTATCGCGGCGCGCCAGCTCATAAGCCAGTTTTATTCTTTGAGCTTCTCCGCCCGACAAAGCGGTAGCGCTTTGTCCCAGTTTTAAGTACCCCAAACCTATGTCTTTTAGCAATTGCAGCTTATCTTTAACCGGAGGGATGTCGCTGAAAAAAGCCTTGGCCTCGTCAACGCTCATATCCAAAACATCGGCAATACTCTTGCCGTTATATTCCGCTTTTAAAATTTCGGGCGTAAATTTTTTGCCGTTGCAAATATCGCACTCTACATAAACGTCCGGCAAAAAATACATTTCCACTTTTTTAAAACCTTCTCCTTTACAGGCCGGACAACGGCCGCTTTTGGTGTTAAAGCTGAAATAAGACGGACCCCAGCCTTTTAATCTTGCCTGATAGCTATGGGCAAAAAGATCACGAATTACGGTAAAAATACCGGTATAAGTGGCAGGGTTGGAACGAGGCGTGCGGCCGATCGGGCTTTGATCGGATAAAACCACTTTGTTAACCTGTTCCAATCCGAGAAGCTCTTTATGCTTTCCGGGAAAAGCTTTTGTTTGCCCGTTAATCTCTCTGCCTAAAATCTTGGCAAGAGTGTCAATGACCAAAGTGCTTTTGCCTGATCCGGAAACCCCGGCTACGGAAACGAAAGACCCCAACGGCACTTTAAAATCAACATTTTTCAAATTAAATTCTCCCGCCCCTTTCAGCTGAAGCCATTTAGTATCGCTATCAATTTCTTTTTTGGAAAATTTAGTCGCCGTAGAAAGTTTTTTGGACAGATATAATCCGGTTAGAGATTTTGATTTTATCAGATCCTTATAACCGCCTTCAAAAACGACTTTTCCTCCGTATTTGCCTGCTCCGGGCCCGATTTCAATTATCCAATCGGCGTTTTCTATCACCATATCGTCATGGTCAACAACGATAACGGTATTGTTTATCTTTACCAAATCTTTCAAGGCTTTAATCAGCCGGCTGGTATCGCGCTGATGCAACCCTACTGTCGGTTCGTCTAGAACGTAAATAATGCCGGACAATCCCGAACCCAATTGGCAAGCCAGCCTTATCCTTTGATTTTCGCCGATAGACAAGCTTTCGGCATCCCGCGACAAACTGATATAATCAACTCCCACATCCAGCAAAAAAGATATTCTCTTGCAGATTTCTTTAATCAGAGGATCGGCAATTTTAGCGTCTCCATCGCTTAAGGTTTTAAAGACTTTTTCAAAAAACAATTTTTCTTCTTTAACCGGCATTAGAGTTACTTCGTTCATATTCTTTTCGCCCAGCTTAACAGCCAAAGCTTCCGGCCTTAACCGCGCTCCGTTGCAATCAGGGCAAACAATTTCTCTCATATATTTTCCGATCTCGTTACGCACATAATCAGAATCTGTTTCGCGATAAAATCTTTCCAACTTTGGAACAGCTCCCTCGTATTCCGGTAAAAAATCCTTATTCCCGTATAAAATCAAATCCTGAATGTCTTTGGATAAATTTTTAAAAGGGTCATTCAAAGAAAAACCCATTGAATCGGCCGCTTCCTGCAAAGAAAACTTTTGATAAGAGTTTCCTGAACCTCTCATCATAAAACGGCTCAAGGCGAACCCGGGCATTATTGCCCCTTCGTTAAGGGAAAGGTCCGGACTTATTATTAATTCGGGGTCTATTTTTTTTAGCTTGCCCAATCCTTGGCACAAAGGACAGGCGCCGTAAGGACTGTTGAAAGAAAAAAGCCTTGGCTCCATTTCCGGAAAAGAAATTTGGCACGCCGGACAAGTCAAAGTCGTTGATAAAATTTCTTCCTTTTCGTTTTTTCCTTGCATCCAAACAACCGTTATCCGGTTTTTTCCAATTCTTAATCCTTTTTTCACCGATTCTAAGAGCCGCTCTTTGGTCTCTTTCAGAAGTGACTCCACTCTTTTCTTTCTTGTGTTCATCGCCTCTTTCTCTTTTTTGGTCAGCTTTTTATCGCCAGCCAGGTCTTTTTTGTATTCAGCCAGCGAAACGCGGTCAACCAAAACTTCAATATTATGAAGTTTGTTTTTATCTAAGTTTTTCTCCCTCGCTTCAGAAATAGGATAAGTGATCCCATCTATTCTTACCTGCGGCCAGCCCTCTTGCCAAATCTCTTCAATCGTTCCCTTGTGCTCTCCTTTCTTGCCGATGATAACCGGAGCTAAAATGGAAATCCATCCTTTTTCCGCCAATTTATAGATATAATCGGCTATTTGATGCGGAGTTTGAGAAGCCAACGGACGTCCGCAAGCCGGACAATAAGCCTTGCCAACATAAGCAAAAAGAAGCCTTAAATAATCATAAATCTCGGTAAGGGTTCCCACTGTTGAACGCGGGTTGGAAGAGATGGTTTTTTGGTCAACGGCCACGGTCGGCGACAAGCCTTCTATTTTCTCAACATCCGGTTTTTTCATCCCGCCTAAAAAATGTCTGGCATAGGACGACAAGCTTTCCAAATACCGGCGCTGGCCTTCTTGAAAGATCGTATCAAAAGCCAAAGAAGATTTGCCCGAACCGGAAGTGCCGCAAATCACCACCAATTTATTTTTGGGGATTTTGAGGCTGATATTCTTAAGGTTGTGAACCTTAACCTTAGAAAGTTCAATATAGTCTTTTTCCATAATAAAATAAGGGCAAAAAGCTAAAAAATAGCTCCGCCGAACTAAAAATTTTACCATAAATCATCCAAATTTAAAAGCCATAATCTGCCTCACGAATACAAAAGGCAACGGAAACGGAAAGGGTCTAACCCTTTTTGTAAAAACCTCACTTTCGGACGGAAAGGGCCTGGCCCTTTCTGCTTTTTCTGTGTGGATTTATTTGGAATTTCATTGAAAAACAAGGCCTAAAATGGTATTCTTGGCTTTAGTTTATATGCCTGCTGATATCAAAGAGACTATTAAAAATCTGCCGAATAATCCGGCTGTTTACCTGTTTAAAGATCAAAGCGAACGGGTTATTTATGTCGGCAAAGCCAAAAATCTAAAAAAAAGAATAAGCTCCCATTTTCAGAAGAAAAAAGATGTTCGTTTTGATTTTTACAATCAAGTAGCGGATATTGATTTTATTAAATGCCGTAACGAAAAAGAAGCGCTGATTTTGGAAAACGATTTGATTAAAAAGTTTATGCCGAAATACAATGTTGAATGGCGCGACGATAAAAATTATCCTTCCGTCGGCTTTACCAAAGAAGATTTTCCGCGCTTAACCATTACCCATCGGCCGCAAAAAGAAAACCTTGACGCTATCGGCCCTTTTATTTCCGGAACGGAATTAAAAAGTTTTCTAAAAAATATCAGAAAAATCATTCCATACCGCACCTGCCGCAATTTGCCGAAAAAGCCATGCTTATATGCCGATTTGAAACTCTGCCCCGCTCCCTGTATAAATAAACGGCAGAAAAAGAGGTATAATAAAGCAGTTTCTCTCCTGAAAACATTACTGGAATTTTACGCCGGAAAAGACAAGCGGCTGGAAGGATACGATATTTCAAATCTTTCCGGCACGCTGGCAACGGGATCAATGATTGTTTTTGAAAAAAACAAAAAGAAAACTTCCGATTACCGTTTATTCAAGGTCAAAACCATTGAGGGCCAAAACGATGTCGGGTCGCTCAAAGAAGTAATTAAACGCAGGCTTAATCATCCTGAATGGAAAATGCCTAATCTGATGTTGGTTGACGGCGGAAAGCCCCAGCTAAGCGCGGTAAAAGATATTGAAATCCCCGTCTTGGCCATCTCCAAAGAAAGAAGCTTGGGCAAATTCGGACGGGACAAAATCTTCTCCTTGTTTTCCAAAAACCCCGTTTATTTGGAAAACATTCCGGAACCATTAAGAAATCTATTCATTCAATCCCGCGATGAAGCCCATCGCTTCGCCATTACTTTCCAAAAAAAACGCCGGATTAAAGAGTTGAAATTATGAGCAAAAATAAATTTGAATTAGTTTCAAAATTCAAACCGCGCGGCGACCAGCCCAAAGCAATCAAAGAGCTGGCGTCAGGCATCAAAGCCGGAAACCAATTCCAAACGCTTTTGGGCGTGACCGGATCGGGTAAGACTTTTACAATGGCTAATATAGTTCAGAAAATCCAAAAGCCGACCTTGGTTGTTTCTCCGAACAAAACTTTAAGCGCCCAGCTTTATGAAGAGTTTAAAGCGTTCTTTCCCAACAACGCCGTTTCTTACTTCGTTTCCTACTATGATTATTACCAGCCCGAATCTTATTTGCCTCAAACCGATACTTATATTGATAAAGACGCTAAAATAAACCAAGAGATTGACCGAATGCGGCATGAAGCGGTCCAGTCTCTTATCGGACGCAAAGATGTTTTAATCGTGGCTTCGGTTTCCTGCATTTACGGACTGGGGTCTCCCGAAACTTATCAAAAATTCTCCCTTATTTTCAAAAGAGGCCAAGAGCTTAGCCATAATGAATTAATCAGCCATTTGCTTGATTTGCAATACGCAAGAAACGATTACGAGCTTTGGCGCGGCAATTTTAGAGTCAGAGGTTCTTTTATTGACATTTGGACTTTGGGACGAGATCAAATTTTAAGGTTTGAGATAGAAAACGGAAAAATAAAAAATCTTTGGATCGGCGGAGTTCCTTTGGGAGAGTTCATACCGAAAAACGAGCTGGAAGTTTGGCCGGCCAAATTTTGGATCAGTGAAAAGGAAAAAATAAAATCTTCTTTAAAAGACATTGAACAAGAGCTGAAAGAAAGAGTTGAAGATTTAAAAGACCAAAAAAAACTTTTGGAAGCGGAAAGGCTCCAGCGCCGAACTGAATACGATATGGCCATGCTGCGCGAAACCGGCTGGTGCCATGGCATTGAAAATTATTCCCGCTATTTTGAGAAACGGCCCAAAGGAGAGCCTCCTTACACATTGATGGACTACTTCCCTAAGGATTACCTGCTGTTCCTTGACGAATCTCATATGACCATTCCGCAAATCCGCGGAATGAATGAAGGAGACCGTTCCCGTAAAAAAACTTTGATTGACTACGGCTTCCGCTTGCCTTCGGCTTTGGATAACCGTCCGCTGAAATTTGACGAATTTATGGAAAAAACAGGAACGACGATCTTTGTTTCCGCCACGCCCAATATTTTTGAGCGCCGGCACTCCGCGAAAACGGTAGAACAAATTATAAGGCCGACTTTTCTCTTGGACCCGGAAATTGAAATAAAGCCTTCTGAAAATCAAATCAAAGATTTAATGGTTGAGATAGCTAAACGCAAAGAAAAGAACCAAAGGATTTTAGTTTTGACTTTAACCAAAAAAATGGCCGAAGCTCTTTCCCAATACTTTAAAGAAGCTAAAGTCAAAGCCGAATATATCCATTCCGAAGTCAAAACTTTGGAAAGGCCCAAGATATTGGCCAACTTGCGCAAAGGAAAATTTGACGTTTTGGTGGGAATCAATCTTCTAAGAGAAGGGCTGGATTTGCCCGAAGTTTCTCTTATCGCAATTTTAGATGCGGACAAAGAAGGCTTTTTGAGGGACGAAACATCTCTTATCCAAATAATGGGCCGCGCTTCAAGGCATCCTGAAGGCAAAATTATTATGTATGCCGACAATATTACCGGCTCCATGGAAAGAGCCGTCAAAGAAACGAAAAAACGCCGTAAAATTCAAAAAGACTATAATACAAAAAACAAAACCAAGCCGGCCTCTATTGTTTCCGATGTTAAAAATTCTCTTTCCGGAAAAGACAAAGATGAAGAAGAAAAAAAATATCTTCCCAGTAAAGAATTTTTAAAGGAACATCTAAAAAGACTAAGCTTGATGCTTGATATGGCGCGGCGAAATCTTCAGTTTGAAAAAGCCGCGGAGATAAAAGAAGAAATAGAAAAATTCAAAAAAAACCTCAATTAAGCGCTGTAATTTTTAAATACTTCCGCCAAAAGCCACAGGATATAAACCATCAAGAGAACAACGGCTTCCTTTTTGCTGATTTTTTGGCTGGAACGGATGAACATTAAGAATAAAAGAGCCGAAGCGATCATCGCCATTCTGGCAAAAGCATAAATTGAAATATTGGAGACGGAAAAAGGGCTTATTATTCCCACTATCCCCAAAACCAAAGTAGCGGGAATAATTATCGCTCCCATCAAGTCTCCAAAAAGCAGATGGGACTCTCCCCTGCGTGAAGAAGTAACGGCGAAATAAAGCTCCGGCAGAGAATTCCCCAAGCCAAGTATTAAAATTCCAATCAAGGCCATAGGAAAATTAAACTGTAAAGAAAGCTTATTAATAACCTCTATAATCAAGTTGGAAGCAACAAGGAGAAAAATTAATCCGATAATAGCCTTTCCCAAATCGGAAATAAAAAGCTGAAAAGCTTTTAAAGGAGGCAAATCTTCTTTATCGTCATAAATCTTGGTAAATCTTTCTTTTTTTGAAAAAAGCCAATTAATATAAAAAATAAAAAAAGACAAAAGAATAAGGCCGTCCACTCTTGAAAGCTTGCCGTCAAGAATTAAGACCAATGGCAGGACAGCGGAGGCAATGGTAAAAATAGCCGAATTTTGGATTGTTTCTCCTTTTGCCGGTATTCCGTTACGGGAAAAAAATACCGCCAAGGCAATGACTATCGTCAAGTCAAAAAGATTCCCTCCAATTATATCTCCCAAAGCCAGTTCCGGCATTCCTCTCAACGCCGCAGAAACATCAACAAAAAGATTGGGCAGAGAAGCCGCCGCGGCCATAATGAAAAAAGCCACCACAAATTCTTTCAATCCGAAAAACTTCGCAATCCTGTTAATAGCTCCTATAAGAAGCTCCGCTGATAAAAAAAGCAGAAGACAGCAGAATATTACAGCTAAAATATAGAATATAGCCAGCATAAAGATTTATTTTACAAAATAAATTATCTCAAATAGCGCGCCCGCAATCAACAATATCACTAACGGAACCATTAGTATTTTTTTCTGCGGCTTGATTTTGTTATACATCGCCAAAATCAACAATCCGTTGGCCGCCATCATTGTAGCGCCAATCAAAGAAATCACCGGAATAAATTGCTGAACTCCGAGCAAGAAAAAAATTAACGGAGCAAAGCAAGCCAGTCCGAAAGAAGCAATTTTGCTGATTTTGAGGTCGTAGTGCAAAACTTTTTTCAAAGTCAGTCCGCTGGTAATCAATGAAGTAAAAACCGCTATCAGCCCGAAAATAAATCCAAAGAAAGCGGCTCCGGTTCCCGCCGCAGATTTCAAGGAAGCGATCGCCGAATCGTTAACTTCCTTTCCGGAGATAGATAAAACTAAAAATGTAAAAAAAAGATTAATCGCGGCCGTTAACAATATTGAAACGATAATAACCTTTTTTAATGAATATTTCCTGTTTTTTCTTCCAAGCATTTCTTCTATTTCAGGAACCATATCCACCGCCCAAAAAGAAAAAATTATTGCTCCGTAAGGCAAAAACAAACTGCTTAGATCTCCTGTCTGCGCCTTTAAATTGTTCATATTAATCAAGGGCAAGCCGAAGGCGAAAAGAACGGCCAAAATGACAAGAAAAAGAACAAGCCCCCAAAATTCAATTTTTGAAATGGTTTTTATCCCCAAAAATATTAATATCGCGCTGGCCAGCCAAAAAACAAAAGTATAAAAAAGAAGGCCGTCTCCGTTATCAATTCCCAATAAAGGATTGCAGATTCCCGACAAAAATTCTCCCCCGATAATCAAATAGGCCAAAATGCACCCGAAAGAGCTTATAACCATGGCTCCCAAAGCTATTTTTTTAGCCGATGCGCCAAGGTGGTATTCGGCAAAACCGGGCAGCCTTTTGTAGTCGGGAGTGGATAAAGATACTTCGGCAAACATCAGGTAAACAGCGAGCATTATCGCTCCCAAAACAAAAAAATAGCCCATCATTATGGGAACGCCCACTTTTGCGGCGATATAAGGAAGAGAGAAAATTCCAACCCCCAAGATACTGGAAACTAAAGTGGCAATGGCATAAATCTCTCTAGGCATTTTTATCAAAACTATTTTTTAAAAACGATAAACTTATAAGCGACAAAGTCCCAAACCATTGAAAACACCGTAGCAACCGCTCCTCCGACAGTGGCCCAAAGATTATAGGATATCCCGGCTTGAGGCCCTATAACATTTACCACAAAAGAAGCGACTCCGACATTGATAAAAAATCCGATAAAGCTTACAAGAAAAAATTGCGAAAGCTCTTGTTTTGTTTTTCCGGTGTTGTGCTTTTTAAATGTCCAGCATTTATTCCAAATAAAGCTGTTGGAAACCGCGGCCAAAAATGAGACCGATTTGAACAGTCCATACCACATCCCTGCGTTAACTCCTGTAAAAAGAACCTGCAAAGTTAAAACTCCCCAGTCTATCAAAGTATTTAAAATGCCGACGGAAACGAATTTGGCGGCTTGGAATACTACGGGAAATTTTTGCCCCAAAAAATAAGCCGCATACAAACAGGCAAGGGCGGCCAAAGGAACCAGCCCGGCCAGGAATAAGCCCATATTCAAAGCTGATCCGAAAGTAGCCAGCAAATTCGGATAAAAAAACAGGTCGTTTTTCGCATTTTGGAGGATGGCAAATGCAAGCCAAGCGACTAATTCGCCTATTATTAAGATTGCAGCCGAATCGCTTTTTTTCCAAACAGCTTTGGCCGCCGGAGAAGATCCATCCATAGTTTATTTTTTCTGCCGGCCGGAAAGCCGGAAAGAACAACAAAAATTATTTTTTATCGTATTTGCCGAGCCATAAATTCCTGCGGGTAATCAAAACTTCCTTGAACATTTTAATGGTGTGGCTCATTTTTACTTTGCTGTCGGCATCGTTAAGCCAGCGAATGGGCACTTCCTTGATTTTATATCCTCTCTTTTTTGCAATAGCCAAGATTTCCGGGTCAAAACCGAAATGCTTTATCTCGCTGATTGAAAAAATTTCTTCGGCCGCCTTGGAGGAAAAACCCTTAAATCCGCATTGAGTATCCCAAACCCCCCAAAGCCCGAGAAGAATTTGGACAAGAAGATTAAAGCCGTTGCCTAAAAATCTTCTAAAAAACGGCTGGGGAACGGCTACATCCGCTCCCTCAATGTCTCTTGATCCGATAACAACTTCATAACCGTTATCAAATTCCGGCCAAAATTTTTCAACTTCTTGGATGGGAGTGGAGTTATCGGCATCGGTAAAAATCCTGTATTTCCCTTTTGCTTTGAGCATTCCCTGCCTCACTCCGAATCCTTTGCCCTGCCTTTCCGGCATAGCGATAACTTCCAAGTTTTTTATTTGATTTGAAAAACTTCTTGCTATATCAACCGTCCTGTCGCTTGATCCGTCGCTGACCACTATAATTTCCCACTCATACGACTGCTGTTTTAAATAATCGCTTATTTCCGTCAAAGTTTTCGGAATTCTTTTTTCTTCGTTATACGCCGGAATAACAACTGATAAATGAATTTTTTTGGTTTCCATAAATTGACTTTTCTTTACTGTCCTCTATTAAAAATGCCGGCCCTGATTTTGGGCTGGAAACATCGCTTATTATCTTTAAAATTTATTCATATTATATCTTTTTATTTTCTTCTTTTCCAGTCTGATTTTTCCACATTTAGCTTCGCCGCACTTGTCCATCCCCTAAATTCTCCATTAAAACAGACCCGGGGCCGACAATGCAATTTTTTCCTATCATCCTGCCGGGCATAAGCGAAACATTGATGCCGATTTTGGAATTTCGGCCGATAATAACGCCCAAAGACTTCAAACCGGTTTTTATCATAACTGTTTTTTTCTCTCCGTTCTCTTCTTTTTTGACAAAAGCGCCTATCTCTTCCCTGTCCAGCCGCGCATTAGCCGTTACTGTTCCGGCTCCGATACGGCAACCGGCATCAACAATGGAATCTCCGAAATATCCGGAATGGATATGAACATCCGGCTGAAAAATTACCCGAGCGGCTTCCGCAAAAGATCCCACTAAAGATCCGGCTTCAAGATTGCAATAATCGCGGACAACGGAATTATTCCCTATAATTGAATTGTCTCCGATATAGCAAGGGCCTTTTATTGCCGCTCCTTCATAAATTACAGCATTTTCGCCGATAAAAACATTTCCTTCAATGACTGCATTTTTTGCAATGCGAGCCGATTCGGCAATATTTTTTTTAGTCAAAAACTTGTCAAATAAATAATCTCTTACAGCCAGCAAATGCCACGGATATTTCATTGAAACGGTTTTTGCGCTGTCCCCGAAAATTATAATGCGAGTATCGTTTTCTTTGGCAAACATTGATATCGCAACTTCAAATTCATCGTTATTGCGCCTTGTTCCGGCCGCTGCTTCTAAATTTTTCAGAATCTCCGGACAGCACAACCGAATTCCGGCAATATTAATGTTGGACGGCTCTTTGCCGGGTGCCGGTTTTTCAACCACCTCCAAAACCTTATCCCCTTCCAGCCGGGCAATGCCGTAAAGCCATGGAGTCTTGGTCTCTTCCCCCGCTAAAACCATTTTGGCTTTAGTTTTTTGGGAAAGGCTTATCATTTCTTTAACGATGCTTCCGCAATCCACTCTATTGGCATTTAGCACAAAAAAGCTTCCTTTAATAAGTTTTTTGGCGCACAAAATGGCATTGCCCATTCCCAAGGGCTTTTCTTGGACAACATAATCAATTTTTGCGCTGCAATCAAAAAGTTTTAATTCCTTTTCAACATCGCAAGCCGGAGACTGCACGATAATTATATTATCAATTCCGGACTCTTTTAATGCGCTGACAGTGTGCCAAATCAAAGGCTTGCCCATTATGCGAATAAGGCTTTTGTGTCTAAAATTAAGCGGCCAAAAACGGGAAGATTCTCCGGCTGCCAATATTATCGCTTGCATCTCTTGATTGGAACCGTTTTCCATCTTTTTACTCTGTTGTTATTTTTTTAACAGTTTCGCTCTCGCCGTTATGCTCCAAAAGCTCGCTGTAGGGAATTTTGACGCTGATAATGCCGGCCGCATAAGGAGCTGCTTGATACTGGCTAAAAACAAAAGTCAAGCCGGTTTTATCAAAAAGAAAATTCTCATAATTTTCTTTCTTGGGAGAAGTGCCTTCGTTTGCCATAAATTCATTGTAATATTCCCCTGCTTGCTTTTTAACTTCCTCCTTCGCCTTAACGGAAATTTCTTCCAAATAATCGCTTCCCGGGTTAAAGAAATCTCCAAGCTCCAGCTGTTTTTTGTTTATAATATCGTAATTAAAAACCGAAATATAAGTTGAAGGATGAGCCATGCCTCTGACATAATACATAGTTTCCGTCTTGATGCTCAAAAAAGAATTATTATGCCAAAAAGGCTGACAACTGCTTATCAGCTGGCTTTGAGCCTCTATTTCTTCAATCGCGTTTTCGGCTTCGTCCTTTTTAAAATCTTGCGCCGCCTTTTCCGCTTTATCTTTAAAATAACGGGAAATTTCTTCGGATACTTGAACGTCCTCCAATCCGATAATTGACGGATATCTTATTTCTATACTGTATCTTTCCGTTTGCTCATCTATCCTTTTTTCATTTATTTGCGGAATAAAAATATTTTCCGCGGACTCTTCTTGCCTCGCTTCTTCCTCTAATACGCTATCCGTTCTTTCTTCGCTGAAAGACTTGAAAAGGCCTTCTTGCCAGGCCCAAAAAGCGGCCAAAAACAAAACCGCAGCAAGCGATATGATTAACGAGCCGTTGTTTTTCTTCATAAACAAGTAAATTTAATAGTTAAAAAGTTTTAGCTTCTTTAACGTAGCTGCAATAATCGCAGTCCGGATTAGCATTGGGAATGTCCGAAGAATTCAGGCATTTATGAGCGTTTAAAATGGCTTTTTCCACCCAATCGCCAGAGCCCGTATAAGGAATTAAAGTAACGTCAAAATCAAGCTTGCCGTCAAAAGCTTCTCTGTCTGTTTTTCCGTTGCAATAAACAAAATATCCGGTATCGGAAACCTTATATCCGTTTTGGCGGAGAAGCCATTGGTAAATTTCCATCTGCCTCTTGTAACCGTCCTGCCAATCTTTGTTTAATTCCGTTATCTCCTCATTCTTGGACGTAGCCTTATAATCAACCACAATATATTCCCCATTGGAATTTTCCCAAAGATCGTCAATCGCCCCGAATATCAAAAGATTGGTAGGCTCGTGAAGATGCTGAATACCGGTAAAATTATGCCTCCATTTATTCAAATCGTTATGATCCACCGGCTGGGCATCAACACCGTATTTTTCTATAAGAGGATGCTTGCTGCCATTGGCGCGGTAAATATCAAATTCCTGCTTTAACAGCGTATCAACCGCGCTGTTTAAAGAAAAAGGAAACCCGGGCGGACGGCCAATGCCAAGCCTGCGGTCAAGATAAAAACATTTGGGGCAATTTAGAAACAAATCTATTTTTGATCGCGAAAGCTTGAACGGCTCTTTGCTCTCGGGATTATATAAATTGCTGAATCTCCTCGCGTTATAATATTGTGACATAAGAATTATTTTTTTACTTCTATTGATAATTCTTCGGCGTCTTCCATTTTTATTTCTTTGGCCTTTGTTACGGAAGCGATATCGGCTAAAAACGGCTTGATTAAATTCTGCTTGCCTAACGGGCATTGGATGGCCAGCAAAGAAATTTCCTCTCTTAGCTTGATTTTGTTTTCCGATTTAAATTTTCTCGCTTCGGAAACCGCAAACAAAGCGATTTCCGATCCCGCGATTATATTTTCGTCAAAATCTTCTTTATTGCCGCATGGCCATTTGGAAATATGAATGCTTGCTGTTTTTTCGTTTTTGTAAAAATATCCGGATTCTTTCTTTGATTCTATAACTTCTTTTTCCTCTTCTCCCCGTCCCTTTTTTATTATATCGGCATGATACATTTCTTCGGCGATATGAGGAATAAAAGGAGAAGCCATTTTAAGAATATTCAGAAAAGACTGATAACAGGCAAACTGCGCCGACATCCTTCCCTTTAATCCCTTCTCCGATAGATCGGACAATCTGCCTTTTACGATTTCCAAATAATTATCGCAAAATTCCTGCCAAAAGAAGTCTTCAAATATCTGCCTTGCCTGCGAATATTCGTATTCGTTGAAAGCTTTGGCCATTTTTTCTCCCGCCTCAAAAGACCTTTGCAAAATCCATTTATCCGCTGCTTCCAAATTCTCTTTTGATATTTTTTCTTTTGCATCAAAATCCTGCACATTGCTCAAAACCAGCTTTCCCGCGTTATAAAGTTTGGTAGCCAGCTTTTTTCCTTTCTTCACTTCTTTTTCGTCGTAATAAGCGTCTTTTCCCAAAGCAACTCCGCACATTGCGTAACGAAGAGCGTCAGCCGAATGTTCGGCTATCATTTCTTCGGGCTTGTATTTTCCCCCTCCTGTCTTTTTGCTTATCTTTTCTCCTTTTCTAAGCAGAATATGCCCGGAGATCATCAAATCTTTCCACGGCGCGGCGTCATGGCGGTAAAGACCCATCAAGACCGAATAAACCGCCCATGTTCTGATTATATCATGCGCTTGCGGACGCATGGACATAGGATACATTTTTCCTTGCAACTTTCCGTTTAGCGGATGAAGATTGTTAATATCCGGGGTAAGCGAAGAAGTAAACCAAGTGTCCAAAATGTTCCTGTCGGGAACCAGTTTCCCCTCCTTGCAACCGGGGCACTGCTTTTCCTTTTTTTCTTTTTTGGGATCAATCGGAAACTCGCTTTCATCGGGAATAAAAATCTCTCCGCACTTGTCGCAGCTGAAAACCGGAACCGGAATGCCATAAAATCTTTCCCTGGAAATACACCAGTCCCATTTTAATCCCGCAACCCATTCCTCATATCTTTTTCCCATATAATCCGGACGCCAATTAATTTGCTTTCCGGCTTTTAACAATTCCTCCTTCTTGTCCAGCAGTTTTATAAACCACTGGGTCGTGGATAAGAATTCAACAGGCGTTCCGCATCTTTCGTGCACGCCGACGCTATGGACTATTTTCTCCTCTTTCTTGACGGCTTCTTTTTCTCTAAGCTTTTCAACAATAATTTTCCTGGCTTCATAAACCGGTTTTCCGTTAATACCGAGGAATTCGTCCGTATTTTGCAGCTTTCCGCTTTTATCCAAAATAATCTTTTCCGGAAGGCTGTATATTTTAGCCCAGTAAATATCGGTTTCGTCTCCATAAGTACAGCACATTACCGCTCCGCTGCCTTTTTCGGGATCAACTTTTTCATCCGCCAAAATCTCCACCTCTTGTCCGAGAGGAGTTTTAACTTTTTTCCCTTTCAGACCTTTATATCTGCCGTCTTTTGGATTAACGAAAACCGCAACGCAAGCGGACAAAAGCTCCGGCCTGGTTGTGGCGATAATCAAATCATCTCCGTTTTCAACTTTAAAAATCAAATCGTAAAAAACGGCTTCTTTTTCTTTGTCTTCTTTTTCAGCTTGGGCAAAAGAAGTTTGGCATTCGGGGCAATACAAAGCGGGAGCGTTCTTTTTGTAAATAACGCCTTTTTCATAAAGCTCTTTAAAAACGGACTGCGAAAGCTTTTGCACTTCCAAAGAAATGGTTGAATACGCGGCGCTCCAATCAACGCTAAGCCCGATTGATTTCCAAAGATTTTCGTAAATTTCCTTATATTTTTCCGTAGTCTCAAGGCATTTCCCGACAAATTCTTCCAACTCCATATCCTGGGCTCTCGCTTTTATTTCCTTTTCCACTAGCCTTTCCGTGGGCAGGCCGTTATTGTCCAGCCCGAAAGGATATCTTACATTAGCTCCCTGCATTCTTTTGAATCTGGAAATTACTTCCGCATGGATATAGGAATAAATATGGCCCAAATGCAAAGCGCCCGAGACGGTCGGAGGCGGAGTGTCAATTGTAAAAAGATCGCCCAAACTGTCCGGATTGAATTTATAAATATTTTTTTCTTCCCAAAAATCCTGCCAATATTTTTCTTTCTCAAAAGGATCATACCTGTCCTTTTCCTTTGATGCGGCAGAATCTTTATTTTTATCGTTTAAACCTTCCATAATCTTATTAAAATCTAAAATTTCTACAATAAAACAATATCAAATTTTCCCCTTAAGAGCCAGCCCGAAACAAAAACAGCCAAAAGCCAAAATTCCATAAAAATCCCGAAATAAAAAATCTTAAAAACATTATGCCCAAAAATATGCCGTAAAAAACCGGCAACATATTTTCCAACAAATCGCCAAGCGCGCAAATTTTTGATAAAATTGAGTAAAATTAGAATTTTAATCCGGTAACAGTGAAAAAAAATATGGCTATAGACGAAAATATAAACTGGCATAATATTTCTTGGGAAATAGCCGTAAAATTATTGCACTCCGACGCCGAAAAAGGCCTTTCCAAAAAAGAGGCTGAATTACGCCAAGAAGAATGGGGAAGAAACAAGCTTCCCGAAGAAAAGCCCCTGTCCAGCCTTAAAATGATAATGGAGCAGTTTACCAGCCCCTTGATATATATTTTAATTATCGCCGGAATCGTTACTTTGCTTTTGAAAGAATACGCAGACACGATTGTCATTTTTATGGCCGTTTTGCTAAACGCCGTTGTCGGATATGTCCAAGAGAGCAAATCGTCAAAAGCTCTCCGAGAACTTAAAAAAGTTTTAAGCATAAAAGCCGTTGTTGTAAGGGACGGCAAAGAGCGGGAAATATTCGCCGACCAGCTTATCCCCGGCGATATAATATTGTTAAAGCCCGGAGACAAAGCGCCGGTTGACGGCCGGCTGATTGAAAGCCGCGGATTAAAAATAAACGAAGCGGCTTTAACCGGCGAATGGCTGCCGGCTTCAAAAACCGCTGAAATACTTCCCGAAGACGCTCCCCTGGCCGACAGGGACAATTTAATTTATATGGGAACGATTGTTGAGGACGGCCGGGGAAAAGCTATCGTAACGAATATAGGAGACAAAACGGAAATCGGAAAAATCAACAGCTTGGTCAGGGAGACAAAAGAGGAAAAAACTCCTTACCAAAAAAAATTGGCCCGTTTTTCAAGAATTATCGGCATAGTAGTTGGAATAATCTGTTTTGTCATCTTCATTGAAGGAATGCTGACCGGCGGGGAATTCGTTGAAATGTTTACTACCGCCGCGGCAGTGGCGGTTGCCTCAATTCCGGAAGGCCTGCCGGTGGCAATGACCGTTATTTTGGCAATCGGTATGCAAAAAATTCTGAAGAAAAAAGGGCTGGTCCGCAAACTGGCCGCAGCGGAAACGCTGGGAAGCACTTCAATAATCGCCACTGATAAAACCGGCACCCTTACCAAGGGAGAAATGAACGTTGCCGGAATTTTTACTTTATCCCTTTCAAACGAAACAGTTTTAAAGGCTTCTATTTTATGCAGTGAAGCTTTTATTGAAAACCCCAAAGACAAGCCCAAGGAATGGAACATCAGAGGAATGCCCACCGAAAGAGCTCTGATTTTGGCAGGAGGAAATTTCGGCCTCATTAAAAATCAGCTGGAAAAAGCGGAACCGCAAATTGATGAAATTGTTTTTTCTTCCGAATATAAATATTCGGCTTCCCTGCGAAAAATCGCGAAAATTGATTCAAAGAAAAAATCCTCCGCCTCCGGCGAAACAAAAGGCATTATCTACGTAAAAGGAGCGCCTGAAGTAATTTTGGAAAAATCAAAATATTTGGAAATCAATGGAAAAACAACGGCGATAAATAAAGAAAAGAGAGAGTTATTATACAAAAAATACGAAGAGCTGACAGGAAAAGGATACCGCGTTTTGGCCGCGGCCTACAAAAAAACAAGCATTACCAAAGCCGTAACAAACGACTTGAAGGGATCCGTTAACAATTTGGTTTTCGCCGGATTGGTTTTTTTGGAGGATCCCATTCGCGAAGAAGCGAAAAAAGCCATCCAAACCTGCCATCAAGCCGGAATGAGGCCCATTATCATCACCGGAGACCACGGCTTGACGGCAAAAGCGGTCGCCAACGAATTGGGGCTTAAAGTAAAAAACGAAAATATCATAGAGGGAAAAGACTTGGAAAAAATGTCCGACGAAGAACTTGGCAAAAAAATAAAAAACATCCAGATATATGCCAGGGTGGAGCCAAAGCATAAATTAAGAATTATTGAAGCGTGGCAAAAAAAAGGAGAAGTGGT
The DNA here is from genome assembly GCA_028706715.1 of Minisyncoccota bacterium. Classification (GTDB taxonomy): domain Bacteria; phylum Patescibacteriota; class Minisyncoccia; order Minisyncoccales; family JAQTVQ01; genus CAIMDX01. The sequence continues at coordinate 64,850 of JAQTVQ010000003.1, forward strand.
GGCAATGACCGGAGACGGCATCAACGATGCTCCGGCATTAAAACAGGCCAACATCGGAGTGGCTTTGGGTTCCGGAACCGAAGTCGCGAAGGAAGTCGC